>JAYSPO010001756.1:0-3657 GCA_043722015.1 Candidatus Kuenenia sp.
ACGATTGATGCTGTCTTCGGTTTCTTCAAGCTCTTCTTCGAAAACGTCGCCATCAACATCATAGAAGTAAGCGTACGCTCGAGCGATTGCAGCCACCAAGGCTTCAACTTTGACGGGTTTGCATAGAAAATCAAATGCACCGTTCTTCATAGCCCGAACAGCCATCGGAACGTCGGCGTGCCCTGAAATCATAACGATCGGTAATTCGAAGCCGTCTTCTGTCAGCTTGTCCTGCAGTTCAATTCCAGACATGCCTGGCAGCCGCAGGTCCAGAATAAGTACACCAGGCACAGGTTCGCGATAGTCTCGATAAAACTCCATTGCTGTCATATAGTCGCGAACGGTAATCTTGAATTCCGCCAGAGCTTCAACCAGGGAGGCTCGAACGGCCTGATCATCTTCAACCAGAAAAACCGTAAATGGCTTCCGCTTCTTCGGCTGTTCAAACTCGGTCATTGGCGGAGCCTTCTTTGAGGACGGCTTTCCTGTTCGACGTTTACGATGCAACATTGAAATTCTCCGGAAAAACGTGGTCCAGGTACGGAAACTTACGTGGTGCCGTTCCATGGATCTTGTGGAATGTAACAAGTGGTGCGACGCAAAGGCCAGCACCGATCTTTACTGCAATTGAACTCAATTTCCGGTGGCTCATCACCATGATGGTTTGCCGACGCAGAAAACCTCGCCCAAATTCAATTTCCGCCAAACCAGGTACCAAAACACTATCGTGAACAGTGTGCAGAGCATTCCATTGTGGAGTGGTGCGGATCCACTTTCAACTGACAACTCGTTCTCCCTTCCGTGATGCATCAAAATATTTGTAGTGCGACACTGGAGGTGAAGCAATGGGGAGAATGTTTTACTTCCCTCAGTTTATTGAAAAACAGCGACGTACGGACCAAATTCTCCATTGCGGAAATGTAAATGGGTAACTCAATCCAGGGTAACATCCCTGCCTTGTCAAACAGGACCGCGATAACGGTCGGGAGTTAGTCAGGTCGCTTCAATTACGATCGTGACCACCTGTCGTGTCTTACACCAACGCGACGGCTGGGTCTTCCGCATGCTGTGATCGAATTTCCCCTAATCGCATTGCGGCATACTCCTGCGTCGAGCAGGCAGATTGCACTCTGTCCGCGACAGCAGATGGCACGCACATGATCATGCCGATACCCATGTTGAACACACTGAACATTTCTTTTTCTGCGACATTCCCCAAACGTTGCAGCCACTGGAACACAGGCGGAATCGTCCATGCCGTGCGACTGATGACAGCCTGCATGTGCTTTGGTAAAATGCGTTCAAAGTTATCCGCGATTCCGCCGCCCGTGATGTGTGCTATCCCGTGCAGATTTGCATTGCCTGCCGCTGCCAAAGCGGCTGCGACAATTTGTGCATAAATCCGCGTGGGCCGCAAAAGCGCATCGCCGACAGCACAATTCAATTCCGGAACATGATCTGAGACGTTCAGCCCTGCGTGTTCAAACACGACCTTGCGAACCAGACTGTAGCCATTCGAATGAAATCCCGATGACGGGATTCCGATGAGCACATCGCCGGGTTGCACGCGCGTTCTGCCGTCAACCAATTCATCACGTTCGGCAACTCCCACTGAAAAACCAGCCATGTCGAAATCGCCGACGGCATACAAATCCGGCATGATAGCCGTTTCACCGCCAAGCAATGCCGATTGTGCCTGCTGACATCCGTCGCTTACGCCGCTCACCAGTTGCTCCAGGAGCATCGGATTGTCCTTTCCCATCGCGATATAATCCAGAAAGAACAGCGGTGTAGCTCCGAGGCAAAGGACATCATTCACGCACATGCCAACCAGGTCGATTCCGATGCTGTCGTATTTTTGAGCGTGGATCGCGACTTTGATTTTTGTGCCTACGCCATCGGTTCCTGAAACCAGTACAGGGTCTTTCCAATGTTTTGCTCCGTTCAGGCGAAACAAACCGGCAAAGCCTCCCGGAAGCTCCATTACGCCGGGTGTGAACGTCTGCTGCATGAGCCGCGGCAGTTTTTGCATCGCCTGTTCATAAAGCTCAAGGTCGACACCAGCAGAACGGTACGTCAGTTCAGACATGTAACTTAACCATGAACGCATGTTGGGGAATCGGGATTGCCGAATTGCACGACCTGCCGATTCTACTGTCAAGTCGCCGGAGTAGCAGGGTACTGCAGAGTTTTGAATTGCCAATCCTGGGGCTGGGTGAGTTTGCCTGGATTTGACTGAACCAATTAGGCCGATTCTGCCGATTTCTCGATTTGGCAAGTCGTCTGGTCTGATGTCGGTCCAACTGGAGCCGCGTGAATGTTCGGTCAGAAGAAACAAACAGCATGGTTTTTTGACAGCTCAGTCCATCTGGAGGCTGTAAGTCGCCTGCTTTATCTGATTGAGGTCGGCGAACCGTTTGGCGTGATTGTCGGCCTGGACGGCAGCGGTCGGACCCGGATTCTCACTCGCCTGCGGGAAGAAATTGAGCGAACCGGAAGACTTGTGGTCTCGCTGAATGTTTCGGGCCTCGACGAAAATGCGGCACTTGCGGAACTGACTTCGGCCGTGTCATCCTCTGCCCGACGCGGTATGGCTCGGCATGAACTCGTGTCCGTGCTGCGGGAGGAAATGGCCGGACGCATGCACTGCGGCGTGCACACGGTCGTTCTTATCGACGATCTGCACCGCGCTCAGAACGACCTGGAATCATTTTTGCGAGTGTTGACAGCGTTGAATGCCCGGAGCTGCACTACAGGCAGCCAGGGGAAGCTGACAGTCATTGTGACGTCCGACCGGCCTCTTGCCAACGGATTGTCTTTGGAATCGCTGTTGCAGATTCGCCTGAGTCCGCTGGATGCGGCGGAGTCATCGGATTTTGTCCGGTCGCTCGTCCGACGTCACAATGTACCTGCCGCATCTATCGATGAAAGTGCCGTCCGGGCGATCTACGATCTGAGTCGCGGCAACACTGCACGAATGTCGCGCGTGTGCGAACTGATCACCGTGCTGCACGAAGCGTCGCCGGAAACTCAGATCACGTCTGAGACGATTTCAGCCGTGATGAGCGAGCTGTCGCCCCGTGCAGTTGCGTGATGATTCGACAGGGGAAGGTGGCATACTGAATCATCGGATTCGTGATCGCGGCGTTGTTCGTCCCGTTGATCAAGAGAATCAACGAAGTTTCGTGATGAAGAGTTCCATGACGTGGTCAACCCCCAGTTATGCTCCGCGCGGGTCTGAGCGAGGCCTTCTTGTTGTAGCCGAAGTCGTGAGACTTCGGGCTGGTTGATTTAATGGGGTCAGACCCCCTACTCACGGTCGTCGAAGCCAAAAACGTTTGGGTTCCAGCTTCGATTGCCGTCATGAAGGGGTCTGACCCAATTAAATCACCTCATGACTGCCCGCGCGAGGTATGATTCCTGGCGGCACGACGGGGATGGGACTGGTTGACCCGGTCTGAACCGCGCGCGGCGTTTCATGCGGTTGTGTTTCCCGGGCAACTTCTTCTGCAATGTCGTCGTCCAGAATCATGATCTTCTGCCAGATCTTGCGACTGATGCCGTTCGTGAGCGTTTCAATATCGTTCACGGCCTGCAACACCACGCTGTCCGACGTGCTTTGAGCGTATAATGCAGCGAGCTTGCCAATGAGCGACA
>JAYSPO010001757.1:0-3318 GCA_043722015.1 Candidatus Kuenenia sp.
CAACGACTGGAACTGGGCCGGGAACTACTGGCGGGGCGAGATACATCATCAAATACGACGTCGCGGCAGCATGAGAGTGCGGTCATCCTGTCTGAATCACCGCAGTTCGATTCGCTCCGATTATCGACGATGACAGCGACCACGCGACGTGCTTTGCTGCTGCAACAGCTTGAACAGATCCTCCGCGAAAACGGTCCGCTGATTCGTGAACTTCAGCCGCCCTTGCTGCGGAACAGTTGCGGCTATCGGCTGCGTGGCATCTTGCAGGATTCTCACATCGATGTCGGGCGAATGCTCGTCGGATCCGAAGGCACACTGGGGCTTTTTACAGAAGCAACGCTGTTTACGACGCCGCTCCCCAAAAATCGTTCTGCCGCAATCCTGATGTTCAGTTCGCTTGAAGGTGCGATTCAGGCAATGCAGCTGATCCTGCCGCTTGAGCCCAGCGCGTGTGACCTGTTGGATCGCAGACTATTGAGTCTGGGGCGCGGGGCTGACCAACGATTTCGCGACTTCATTCTGCCTGATGCCGAAGCTGGCCTCATCATTGAGTTTTCCGGATTCAGTGAACGTGAAGTCCTGCAACGGCTGGACGATATGCAGCGGTTACTGAACGATCGCCGGATCGATTTTCAATTAACCCGCCAGGCATCAAGCTACGACGAGGTTGAATTGTTGTGGGCGCTGCCAGGAAAAGTCGTGTCGCTGCTCGCCAGCCTCAAAGGCAACTCAAGGCCATTGCCGTTTGTCGAGGATGTAGCCGTGCCGCCGGAGCGACTTGCGGAGTTTCTACCCGTCGCACACCGGGTTTTTCAGCGCCACGAAGTCACTGCGACTTTGTATGCGCACGCCGCATCCGGACAGCTCCACTTTCGACCGATCATGCCGATTCCCAGTCGCGGTGACGCCACCGTGATGGAAGCCATCGCGCGAGATCTGTATCGGAAGGTCCGTGATTTCGGAGGAACTATCTCCGGCGAACATGGAGACGGCCTTTCCCGCACCGCCTTCATTCGTACGCAATACGGTGCGTTGTATCGTGTCTTTCAACAGATCAAGGAAGTTTTCGATCCGCAGAAACTGATGAATCCGGACAAGATTATCAGCAATGACCCCTCTTTGACTGTCAGATATCTGCGCCGCACACGCCCCATGGCCGATGAAGGTTCTGCGGTACAGTCAAAGCCCCTGTTGCCCGTCATGCAGCTTGCCTGGACGGTTGAAGAAGCGACCGATGCAGCCGTGCGATGCAATGGCTGCGGCACTTGCCGCGCGCAGGTCAGTCCCCAACGCATGTGCCCGTTTGTGGAAGGAAATGGCGACGAAGAAGTTTCCCCGCGTGCCAAAGCCAATGTTGTTCGCAACAGTTTGTGTACAAACACTGTGCAGGAATTAATGGCTCAGGATGAAACGTCACGTCTGCTCGCCAGTTGCTTTAACTGCAAACAGTGCCAACTGGACTGCCCGTCTGAAGTCAATATTCCGCATTTGCTGATTGAAGCCCGCGCCCAGCATGTGCATGCACATGGGCTCAGCAAGACGGCATGGTTATTATCTCGGGTCCACACCTATGCGCGGATGGCGTCGCGCGTGTCGTTTGTTACAAATCGCCTGCTCAACAATTCAATATTCCGCAGCATCCTTCAGCGAGTTCTTGGCATCGCGGCGCAGCGACGCCTTCCTCGATTTACGCAGACACGGTTCATGGCATCGCAGCGTGTGCTGCGGAATCAGAATTCCGGAGCGCCGGGCGGCAACAAACCAACTGTCGTGTATTTTGTGGATTACTTTGCCAATCATCATGATCCGGAACTCGGCGAAGCATTTGTCCGAGTCCTCGAACATAACGGTTATCGCGTGTTTATTCCGCCAGGTCAGACAGTCTCCGGAATGGGCATGTTCAGCAACGGAGACCTTGCCGGTGCGCGCACCCTTGCGGAACAGAATATCCGCGCATTGATCGAACCGGCACGAGAAGGGTACGCCATCGTCTGTACCGAACCAACTGCCGCGTTGTGTCTGACACAGGAATACCCGATGCTGGTGCAAAACGACGATGCCGGAATTGTCGCACAGCAGACAACGGATGCCGGTTCGTTTCTGGCAGATCTACATCGGCGTGGCTTGCTCAAACGAGACTTTTCACCACTGCCCTTGCGGATTGCGTGGCACACGCCGTGCCATGTGAAAGCTCTGCGAAAAGGCACGCCAATGCTGGAACTGCTGGCGTTGATTCCGGAGCTCCAGGTGTTGATGATTGAAAAAGGCTGCACAGGAATGGCTGGTACATTCGGAATTGCGGCGGCGAATTTTGAAAAGTCCATCGAAATCGGTGCCGGACTCATCCGCGAGATGCAGACCATTGATGCCCACGCCGGCGTCACAGATTGCAGTTCCTGCCGGATGCAGATGGAACAGGCGGCCAACATACCGACGATTCATCCCATCAAATTGCTGGCTCTGTCGTACGGCCTGATGCCCCGGCTCTCAGAACGACTGAAGTCGCGGCCTGGCGGACTGGTGATGTCGTGAACCTTCGCCATCAACCTGATGAGGGGGCGGCTCCCGGAATTTCCAGCACAACTGCTACAACCGACAAGCACTGCCTGACCCGTGTCGCTTCTTCGGTTCGCTTGATTCAGGGCAGCCTCGTCCGTGTCGTCTGAGACTTACGGTAGAAGTTCAGCCCGTGAGATCGTGTGCCTACGTTATGAGACGCGAGCAGATCTCCGGGACACTGATTCCTGCCGTCAGACATGAACACCAGCTATCGCCATGCGCAACCTGAATCTGATCTTGACTCCAGTGCTGATGGCAACCCTGATGATTTCCGGAGTACGGTACTTCCGGAGCAACGGCCAGCACTGGCTGACAAACGGCGGATCAACCGCGACCACGCCATCGACGATGCGCGTAGCTGCGGTTACGTCGATCCTGAAAACGACGGACCAGCCCACACCGGCGCTTCGCCCGATTCCGGATGTGATCTCAGAAGAAATAAAATCGTGGCCAAAATCACAGCGACATGTCGCCAGTCTTCATCCGGAAATGATCACCCCCGGGAACTTTGAATACCTTGGCGCGTTCATACCCCCGCACTTCGAAGACAATGAGGATTCTTTTGCATATTCTCTGGGTACGCTGGCATTCCGTGCGAATCCGGATCGCCCGGAGACAGCAACCACATTAGCGGGTTCACTCTTCCTCGCAGGCCACTCGCAACAGCAACGTGTTGCTGAGATCTCTATTCCAAAACCCGTACTGTCGCCATTGAAGCGCGCCGAGGATCTGCCACGAGCCGAAATGCTGCAGCCGTTT
>JAYSPO010001758.1:0-2492 GCA_043722015.1 Candidatus Kuenenia sp.
AATCGATTGCTCTCAGGCGAGCGGGGGATGTAAATCCCCTGATGCAGCTGTCAGGCATCCCGCATGGAAGACCAGAGTAGGGGCGATTGCGTTTTCCAGCGAAGTCAATCTGAATGACAGGAGATGAAAGTCGGGCCATCACCACCGAAAAAGAAAGCGATGACCAGTCATCGCTCTCAAGGGTTTCGTGGGGGTGCAGTCGCGGATGATTGTCAAAATAGGTCCTTTCTGCCGGAAAGGACTTTCGCCGCAAGGCGAACCGTCATGGGTAGCACATCCGCTCCACGTCGCCGCGTGGCCGTCCTTTCGACCGCTGGTCGCGGCGTGGCCGCGAAGTCCTGCTCGGCAAGCAGGACCTACCGAAATCAGCGACTGCACCCTTCCTGGATTGAAGTCTTGAGCCGCTCACGAAAAAGGAAAGTCTGGCAGGCTGTAAGCCTGCCCCACAGCACAATGACAAAGGACGCGATCAACTCATTCGAGCTGATCGCGTCCTCTTTTTTTCTGTCATTTTCGGCACAGCACAATTCCGAGGCCCTGAGCTACGCCTGCTCAGCGTCATTTAGATTTTTGTCGGATCAATCAGGAAGCTCCAGTTGAACATATTCACAACCCCGTTGAAGACTGCCTGATGCGGTTTGAACTGAAGCATCAGGACATCGTTCGGCTGGATCAGAATGCGTTCCTTCTGGTCTGTCATGGCCCGGGCCAGATCGACTCGAATCGGCAGTTGACGTCCGTCAGGTGTTTCTCGCAAAATGATGACTCGCGTTGGCCGCACCATGTGGCCCGGTGTACCCTGCGCCAGAGCCTGACCGGACTGCCCGAGCGGGCCACCTACGGAACCGTTGGCCAGAGCGATGGCTTCGATGACATCAATGTCCTCATCACGGGGCAGCGGAATCTTGGCACCACCCACGAGACCGCCGACATAGAAGTATTCCTCGCGGCGAGGGACATAAACGACGTCTCCGCTGTCGAGTTGAACGTCCGCCTGTGTGAACGGTAACCCTTCGCCCGGACAACCCGTCAGAGGAATGCGGACCACCTGATTGTCGCAAACTTCGCCTTCGACAAAGTTGGCGGTTCGGGCCTGCAGTTCTTCCGCGCAGATCGCGTGCGGATCCAGAAGTCCGCTGCGTTTGAAAATCCAGATTTCGCGAGCGGCATCAGTACCCGGCAGACCCCCGGTCACGGCCAGAGCATGCAGCAGGTCATTTTCGTAGGCGGGCAGGTCCACCACGTCCGCAGAGCCACGATGGATCCGATCCATCACTCCGGGATTAACAAGTGACACCGACGTCGATGGTGTGTCCTCACGCAATATGACGATCCGATGCACGCGAGCTGTGATCAGTGACACCTGCACGCGTTCAGTCTCTTCCTTAGTGATCTGCTTGTCGCGGTAGGCCTTCTTGACAGCCTCAGTCGCTTCTGGCAGGGTCAGTCCGGATAACTCAATTCTTCCCACGAGAGGAAGATCCACTCCGCCTGTGGGATCGACTTCAACAGGCAGGCCTGTCGTAGCACCGATTACACTGCCATTTGGCGGATAATAACGCTGATTGACGGCCTGCGTTCTTGGCATGACAGGCGTTTCGTCCACGCCAGGCGGAATGACACCAAAGACGTAGATACTCAACTGGTCGCCCGCACCAATCACGTGGGCATTTGGTTTTTCCTGCCCCAACGCCGTGAAGGGAAACACGGATCGACCTTCGCGTGGTTCTGTGCAAAGTTCACACGGCAGTCTGCTGGCCGGAATGGACTGATGCACATCCGTGATGGCATGACACCCGACGGAGGACACCAGAGTGATCGCTCCAAAACCGGTGACCAGAAAGGAAGCCAGTTTTCCGGAGAAAGAAGATCCGTTCATTCGTACCATCCTTGAATCAGCGCCACCTGAAGCGGCGGAACTATTAACACTGGATTGCCTGAGAGATTTTTAGGAATCTTCCCGAAATGGCCTTCCTGCCATCGCTGGAGTTGAAACCTGGTCAGTACCGAGTTTGAGTCTTCATCGTGAATGCCGCGGATGCGGCATGGCATCAAAAACCGTTGTCAACTGATGGCTGAGCAGCATTCAGGACCAACTGCCGCAGCAATGATTCGCGTTTCGTACTGGCCTGCTGCCGTTGTTGCTCCTGATACTGTTTGACGAGCCGTTCCCGAAGAGTTGAATTACCCGACGGGACGTGTTTCGTACTCACAGGTACAGGATCTTTTTCGTAGTTGTCTGCGGCAGTAGGTGCCGTAGCAGGAGTCGGTTCCGCGGAAGGTTGTTGCACTTCAGGTTGCACTGACGGTGCCGGAGCGGCTTCTTCAGTTGCAGGACCACCAAGCGGCGCGGCAGCGTCAGTCGCCGGATTTCCGTCTGTCTGATCCCTCTGAAGATGTTCCAGTGGAAGAACTGTGGGCTCCTCAAAGACCTCCGGATGAGAGGCGGCCTGCACAGGGCAGCAGGTTCGTGGAGGCAGATAGGCCTGCAG
>JAYSPO010001759.1:0-1224 GCA_043722015.1 Candidatus Kuenenia sp.
TAATGATTGCCCCGAAGATGAGCGATCGCAGGCAGCGTCGCTCCAGTCAGGTGTGCATCGGAAATTCGAACGGCTCGGACCTTGAATCCCGCTCGTTCTGCAGCGCTGTGCAGATCCGCCAGACTGGCGCCGCGATTGTCGAGCGTCATACTGCAGCGAACGGCGTCGATTGTCACAGGGATCCGATGGAATGCTGCGACCATCGCCAATGCCGCACAGCCGCATTCGGTGGCTGACTGCTGTTTTATAAACGGAAAATGGAGAGATAAGGCTTTCTTCGGCTGGCCAAGACTCTGAAAAACGCCATCCGCCTCGCTGGCACCAAACAGACTCTGTCGACAGACTCGCCAGCAGTCCACGACCGTCTCAGCAATCACAGACGGAACATCGATATTGTCGACAAATGCTTCGACTCCAAACAGATCGGCAGGCGGGTTTGCTTTCGCAACCCTGTCGGAGGAAAACTCGTTGCATCGCACTGTACCCTTCGTCACGAGGAATATGCTGTCGGCAAACAGTCCGTCCGCTTGAATCGTCTCACCCGGTGCAAACGAGAGTTGCTGACAGTCATTAAGCAACGGCAGGAAAGATCCCCCTGACATGAAGCCCAGGTACGATTCGTTTCGAAGAAACCGAATTAGAAATTGCAATTTCACCCATGGCCGTAAAGAACCACTTCCTAACGTCGTTCGCAGTAATGCCAAAGATGGTGCCAGAGGCAAGTCCCAAATCTCTGCATCTGAGGAAACGCGGCAGGTTGCGGCACTGCGGTGTGGTTCCAGCAGAGAATAATCTCCGATCAGCTCCCCCGTTTTGCAGGTGCCAATCGTGATCTCGCGGCCATCTTCGGACTTTCGCAGCACTCGCACTCGTCCGGATTTGACGATAAACAATGACTGAGCCTTCTCGTGTTCACGACAAAGCAGCTCACCGGTGTAGACCTGTCGCAGCCTCGCGGACCCTGCCCATGCCGTAATCTGATTGGGATCCGCGAGACTAAAGAGCGGATGTCGATAAAGAAGGTCCGGGTTCAGCATTTGCGGAGGCGAATTCGGTAATTGTTGGAGAAAAATGGGGACTCGTGATTTTAATGTCACGCAGTTTCCGGGAAATGAAGTTGCGAAAAAGTTCCTCGCGGATCGCGGCCTGAGTCATAGCGTCAAAGGCCGGCGCTGGGAACTCTTCGACCTGATAGATTTCAAATCCGTCCGGGCCGTGAGCCGG
>JAYSPO010001760.1:0-2689 GCA_043722015.1 Candidatus Kuenenia sp.
CGTCAGTTGTCAGTCGTCAGTTGGCAGTTGGCAGTCGTCAGTCGTCAGTTGGCAGTTGGCAGTTGGCAGTTGGCAGTTGGCCGGGAGCAGTTAGCAGGGGTAAGGATGAGTTTATTGGAATCGGCAATTAGCGAATTGATTTACCACAGAGGACACAGAGGTACACAAAGAATTGCAAAAACAAAAAATCAGTACTTAATTCCTGACTCTCACGGAATCTATCTGCAGTCAAAAAACCGAGTTTGCAGGATGAATTCAGGCCCAACGGGCTGACATAGGACCAGCCCGTTGGGCCTGAAGACAGATCTTAGAAGACTTTTCAAGACCAACGACGGTTTGGGAAACCACGACACATAGAATTCGGTAGGGTCATAAATGTCCTGCAGCACGCTCGTCCAGTCATTTGGTTCAAACCCTGCCAAGACCTACTTTTCAACTGCACAAGTTTGCTCGATCCTCAATCCTTTTTCCTCGATCCTCTTCCCTCCTCTCATGCGGCGCGGCGGGAGGGTCTGGCGGCGGAAACCGGGATTGTGGTTCGGATGTACGGGGCCAACAGGTCGTGATCGAGGCAGAAGTCACGCAGTGCTTCGAGGGGCATGGAATTGCCGGGCGAACTGACGTACGGATCGGTGACGTTGGTGTTCACGATATCGGCATAGTCATAGGCAATGTCTTCGTAGACGCTGCGGAAGGCGGGCATCACTGCGAACATCTCCGTCAGTTCCACAGTGCGGCGAGTTTCTTCGTCGCTCATCAGCTCTTCGTACAGCTTTTCGCCAGCCTTGGCACCGATTTCCGTGATCGGCATCTTGGCCGGGTCGATGCCGTTTTGCGGTGCCAGCTCGTCGATCATGACTCGGGCAAGGTCTGCAATCTGAATGACCGGCATTTTAGTGACGAAGACTTCGCCACCACGGGCTTTTTCGGCAGCTGATAGTACAAGCCGACAGCTTTCTTCCAGTGTCATGATAAAGCGCGTCATCCGTCGATCCGTCAAAGTGACAGGACCTCCGGCGTCAATCTGTCTCGCAAAAATCGGGATGACAGATCCGCGTGATCCGAGCACGTTACCGAATCGCGTCGAACTGAAAATTGTGCGGCGACCCATTTTCAGGCTGTTGGCGGCTGTAATCAGTCGTTCGCCCATCAACTTGGACGTGCCCATCACGTTGGTTGGATTCACCGCCTTGTCGGAACTTGTGAAAATGACGCGTTCGACATCGTTCAACAGTGCCGCCTGAATGACATTCTTGACGCCCATAATATTGGTCTGTACGGCGTCAAAAGGGGCTCGTTCGCAAAGGATCACATGCTTCAGCGCTGCTGTGTGCAGCACGATATCGACGCCCGCACACATCATGTTGAGCTTGTCGGCGTCGCGAATATCGCCGATCTGGCACAGACTGGAGATCTTGCTGCGCGGGTTGTTGCGGCGATGGTCCAGGAGTTCCTGTTCAAGGAAGAAGATCTCCGATTCATTCGTATCGACAACGCGAATCTCGCGAGGATCATGATCCAGCAATTGCCGGACAATTTCACGACCTACCGTGCCGCAGCCACCAGTGACAAGGACGGTTTTGTTGAAGAAGAATGACATGGGAGGAGACCTTAGGATTTGAAATTTGAAATTTGAAATTTCTCTCACTATGCTGCTCGATGTCGATAGAGACCCGGATCGATCGTAGCCAGCATTGCACTCGGGGCGAGTGATTCATCAAAGTGACGATTGATCTGAGGAATCACCGATTCGGGACGAGAAAGGAGTTCGTTGTAGCTTACGTTGATGAGCTTCAGATGTGACTGTGACGGAAGCCATGCGTAGAATTGTCGAAGTTGACGTTCAAACAGCATCTTCATCGTAGGGTCGGGAATGTCAGTCTCGATGCCGTTCCGTTCGAGCATCGCCTTTTGTGATTGCAGAATTTCATCGACATCACGCCGCATAAAGACGATGCGATAGTCGAGGTCTGTGGGCAGATGTTCGAGGAGGCTGTAGACCATTTTGACCGAATGTCCGGAGGCTCGATCAATCCAGGTCGTATAGTTTTCGATGCTCTTGACGTCTTCGAATTCGTAGTAGCCGTTCGGATTGTCTGCGTCGGGAGTTCGCAATTCGTCCGTGAGTGCCGGGATGCCGCCAGCTTCGAGCATTCGCATCATCATGGACGTGCCGGAACGCGGCAGACCAGAGACGATCGTGATATACGGTCGCTCAGACACGATCACTTTGGATTCTGTCTGTTCCGCTACAAGATCGTCGGCGATCTGCGGCATTGATTCTTCCGCTTTCTTCAGCAAAGTCATCATCTGCCCTTCCGTCAGCGCACCGGTCCTGCGATCGACTGGCTTGCCATCCGCGAAGGCGATGAAAGTGGGAACTCCGCTGACTTCGTATTGTCCGGCCAGACTGGGGCAACGATCGATGTTAACGGAATACACGTCGGCCCAGTCGCTGACCTTTGTCGCCATCCGATCAACGACTGGTTGCATCATTTTGCACGGCGGACACCACGAAGCCCAGAAGTCCACCAGCACCGGCCGGTCCGACTTGAGCACCATTTCTTCAAAATCAGTATCACGAATTTCCATGGGAAAGATTCTTCAGTTGTCAGTGTTCAGTTTTCAGTGAATCGTAGGGTTTAGCACGGAGGGGTAGGCCGGACCAAGCGGAGCGCCGTTCCGGCAA
>JAYSPO010001761.1:0-4700 GCA_043722015.1 Candidatus Kuenenia sp.
GGACATGCACGAACCGAACCGCCGTGGACCCGTCGAGATCATCGGGGCTGGGAAATGTCACGAGATCGTCGTCATAGAAATGATGATTCGAGAACGCGATGAGCGGTTCGCGCCGACTGCGGTAATACCACCGCAGCCGCTTTCTCGGCAGTCCAATCGAACACAAGACATCGAGCACACTTTCAAAATCGCCGAGGTCGTCGGCGTCTTCAGAATCGTCGTCGTTGACCATGCGGTCGAAGAACGTGGAGGGCGGCAACTGCTTCTGGTCCCCGGCAGCCACCAGTTGGCGTCCGCGATAAACCGCACCGATGGCATCCCAAGGGAGCACCTGCGAAGCCTCGTCAAAGATGACGACATGGAATTGGAATTCGGGCGGTTCAAGGGACGTGCTGACCGCGACCGGCGCACAACAAGATCCCATCAAATGCGGTTTGAGCCAATTCTATCTTTGACAACGGTTCTGGCTGACGGATAGCCTCATGGGCAGAGGATGTACGGAATTGAAAAAGGGGGAGTTAGCAATGATTTCGAGTTGCTTGGGGATGATGTTGTTCGGCGTCGCAGCCGTTCTTGGACAGGCGAAGATTGAGCCGACGAATGGAGAAGCCGCACTTGACGTGTTGGTGATTCAAAAGTTGGACGAACTGCGCAAAACCAGCACCGAGGATTATGAAGGCGCTCGCATATTGGCTGTTGACCGGCCAGCCAAAGGTGTCGTGCGTCTTGTGGGAACGGTTGCGTCAGGCAAACAAGCAAACTCTTTGCGGCAAGACCTGAAAAAGTACTTTGAAGAGCAGGTTGAGCATCCGGCCATCGGTTCGGTTGCTGTCATCCAAATCGACGGGCTGCTCGTCCATGACCCTCAAGACAAACGAAACCTGACGAAGATTCGCCTGATCGAGGAGTTGATGCCAAAGCTCTTGGCGAACAGTAGCTACACCAAGACAAAGATTCTGTCGTTTGATCCGTCTCAAAAGAGATTAGCCGTATGCGGCGTGGTCAGTGCGATTGAGGAACGCGACCTCTTCAAAACTGCGTTCTCACGTCTGCACTGGCTTGAGTCGGTGGATTGCACTCAGGTCTTTGTCATGGACGACATTACACTTGAGAGTTCACTGTCGATGCTCGCAAACGACGCTTACAGAATGCTCCGTGTCGATGACGGTCCTGGGTTGTTGCGTGTCACCGAAAAAATGATTCGAGGTGGTCGCATTGATCCCAGCGTCTGGTACTTGCGTGCGGCCGGTTTTCTATTGGAGGGTGATCGAAGATCGGCAATCGGGGCCATGCGATTGGCTGATTACCATCCGCACCGATATCGAGTCTTTGAACAATGGCAGCGTGTTCCGCTGCGGCACGAAATGGAACTCATGATCGATCAACGGACGCTGCTGGTGTTGCCGGATGGTGACGATCCCATCGAACCGATGAAGCGGGATTCCGACCATCAGCCGCAGACGATTCGGCCGTTGTTGTGAGCCGCGATCGCTAGTTTCTCTTCCGCCAGATTCTCACGACCCCGTCTGAACAGCCCGCGATCAAGCGATTGCCGACTTTATCAAAGGCAATTGACGTGACGGCTGCTGGGGCAGTCGTCTGAGCATTAACCTCGCGCCAGGTCTTGGTACTCCATATCCGGACCGCGCCGTTCGAGCCGTTCGCAACACCGGCTGCCAGAAGCTGGCCGTTTGGGCTGAACTGAATCGAATTCACCTGTCCGACTGGCCCGAGGGATTGCTGGACACTCATATCCTCCAAATGTCGAATCCTGACGAATCCGTTCCACGCACCGGTCGCAATCCATTTGCCATCAGCACTGAAGGCAACCGAGCTAATCAAGTCGGACTCGGTGTGGCGCTGTAGGCCCTGTTCAATCGCTCCGATTCCGGGTTCGTATCGTGTTGCGACGAGAAGGCCGCTTCCACTTCCCGCCGAGCCTGCCGTTGCCAGAACCTGACCGCGCGGGTCAAAGGCAACAGAGTGGATTGACTTGAACTTGAGATTCGGTGATTGAAGCGTCCGTTGGGCTGCCAACTCCCAAATGTAGACCAACCCGTCATCGCTACCGACTGCGACCGAATTACCCAATGGTGAAAAGGCCAGAGTTCTAATCCAGTCTTTCGGGCCGTCCAATTCAGCGACAGGTCCACCATCGGATAGCCGCCACAAATGTAGTTTCTGGTCTGCTCCTCCGGTGGCGAGACGGTTGCCTTTCGGTTCAAAAGCCAAACACTTCGCACGAGTCTTGATTTCCCAAACAGTCGTGTGGTCGGGAGACCAGAGCTTGACGACGGAATCGTCACCGGCTGTTGCAAACCGTTCTCCATCGGCGTCAAAAGAAATCGCGGATACTCCCAGCCGATGCGCTTTGATCGCTGTCTCTGCGATAGCGGATGACCAACGGGGCGGATCGATCCGAATGGTTGCGATCTTCACTTGCGAGAGTTTTCCCTCCGAGTCAATCGCTCGAATGGAAACCTGTAGCAATCCTTCGTCCTGACCAACGAGAACGATCTCGTTGCCGGACACGGTTCGCCAACGCTCGTCCCGGTTAGTCTTGTACTCGCGGAGTTCAATTCGATCACCTTCCGGATCACGGACTTCAACGCGGATTACGACCGTGTCACCAGTTTCCGGCGACTCCGGTGAGATGCGAGCAATTGTTACGACAGGGGGCAAATTCGGCTTTGGTAGCACCTGAACGGATGCAACCTTCACTTCCGAGAAATTCCCTGTCGAATCGCGCACTCGAATAGAAACCTGCAACAATCCTTCAGGCTGATCAACGAGAACGATCTCATTGCTGAGCATGGTTCGCCAACGCTCGTCCCGGTTGGTTTTGTACTCTCGGAGTTCAACTCGATCACCTTCAGGATCCCGGATGTCAAAACGAATCGTGATCGTGTCGCCACTCTGTGGCGACACAGGAGAGAGGCTTACGTCGGTCACGATAGGTGGCAAGTTGACCGGCTTGGGAATAGTCTCGGGCTTTGGCACGGCCGGTGGATATTGCTGTTGTGTCCTTGGCGGAGTTCCACTGCCGGTGTTGCCCATGCTGGCAATGAATGCGACCAACAGCACGAAGGCTGCTATAGCGGTTCCGGCATACAGGAGACCCTTTTGCCCACGAGGTCCAGAAGGTGAAAGCGCCGAGGCAGTTGGTGCGGCGGACGCCGTGGCAAGGTTGCGGAATGATGGAGTTGCAGCGGTGACTATGGGTGGCAACGATGCCGCCTGCTGAATGTGAACACCAATCGGCAGCGCTCGTGATCTGTTCGGGGTTGGATGGCTAGTCGCGGGCTGTCGCGTTCCGGATCGGTTCAGGATGGCCGTGATGCTTTGCTCGTCGGCTGCGGATAGGACCGGTCGCTGACCTGCTCTCAAGAGGTCCGGCAAGAACGGTTCTTGGCCCAATGGCAAGCTCGTGGCTCGAATCAAGTGTCCTACCAGAAATTTGGTCAAAGCATCTGGTGATTGCCAAAGCTCTCGAAGCAGCGCTGAGTCATGGGGTGCTTCAAAATCTTTCTGCCTGAACAGCAAGTTGTCACCGTTGTCGTAACGGTCCCACAATGGTTGCCCTCCTACTGCCAAGGCGCGTAACGCGCATCCGATTACCAAGTGCGGGAAGCGATCCACCTCAGCATTGTAGATCCCGTATTTGAGCCGCAGAGGATGTTGATAGGCGGGGTGGCCAACTTCACCTGACTGTTGCCCGGCCAGCGCGGGGACGAACATGCCGTCGTAGTCGATCAGTTTGAGCTTGAAGCCCAGCTTGCCGTCAGACACAAGCAGCACGTTTCCGTGCTGCAAATCGGCATGGGCAAGGCGAGCGTCGCGGAGCCGTTGCGCCAACTCGACCCAAAGTTGAGCTAGTGATTCCAGCGTCGTTGATTTTTGCAGATTATCGCGGACGTACGAGTTCAGTGTCGGTCCTTGAACCCATTGCATTTTCATGATCGGAAACCATTGGCCGCGAATGCGAATGCCGTCGGGCAAATAGTCGAATCCGATTGTGAAGGGGAGACTCACCTGCCGCAGGTAATTGCTTATTTCGCGATAGCGGTTTTGTTGATCCAGAACCTTGCGCGTGAAGCACTTCACCGCCCAATCAACACCTGTATCCGGACAGTGGATTTGATAGACATCGGCGAAGTTACCCGACCTGGGAACCGGCAACCCAAGACGACTGAGTTCTGGCACCCCCCGCATCAATTCCGGGTCTTGAAAATTGAGTCGTGGATTTTGGACGGCTTCGTTGAAGTCTTGAGAAACTGGCCAGGTCATGGTACGGCCTACCAGATAATGGTGCGGGGATTCGGTTCTAGATGTCGATCACCACGAGCGTGACATCGTCGTTGCGGATGTCGCGCAGATCGCGCATCGTCTTGATCCAATCAGCAAATGCGTCCGTCGATTGCTGGCACACAGCCAGAACGGTATGCCACGGTTGCCGCTTCTCTTCGTGCTGCTTCAAGAACCATTGGGCTAGAGCATCCGTCGCTAGGAAAATGCGATCACCTGTCTCGCACTCGCCGTTGTCACGACGTTCGCGTTCGGCCGTCACGATCTCGACTGGCGTCCGCGAGCCGATGAGGCTCGGATGCGTTCCGAACTCGGCAGACGCCGACAGCGGAAAAGCGGTGAGCAACCGGTCGTCGCGGACGTGAAACATGCAGCTATCTCCAACCGCGACTGCC
>JAYSPO010001762.1:0-3218 GCA_043722015.1 Candidatus Kuenenia sp.
ACGGCTTCGAAACACCGTTCCTGCAGCACGCGGAGCAGTTTGACCTGTGTCTCTGCGGAAATATCACCGATCTCATCCAGAAACAGCGTCCCTTTATCAGCCGCCATAAAGCGCCCGGCTTTGTCGATGTGGGCACCCGTATACGCACCTTTGACATGACCGAACAGTTCACTCTCAAGCAACGAAGACGACAATGCTGCACAGTTGACGCAGACCAGGTTTTCGGCAGCACGGTCGCTGTTCCGATGGATGACACGCGCCAGAAGTTCCTTTCCGGTACCGCTTTCGCCACGGATCAGTACCGTGGATGGACTGCGAGCCACTTTCTTCACCTGCGACAGCACCGTCAGCAAAGCCATGCTGCTGCCACGAATTCCCTCACGGTCAAAATCCTGTTCGGATGCAACCACCGGTGCCTGTCCGGCATCGTGCTGAAGCGAAGTCAGTTCCGCTCGCAGCACCGCCATCTGGCGCTGCTGTTCAGCAATACGATCCATCTTCATTTTCAATTCAGCATCGAGCCGCGCCATCGTCTGATTGGCGCGGGAACTATGCAAAGCCAGCACGCTCATCTGTGCGATGGCATGCAGGAACGCGATGTCTTCTGCAGTGTATGCACCTCCTGATCGACGACGCCCCAGAATGATCACGCCATGCACACCGCCTTCGCCTTCCATCACGCACAGCAATTCCGATTTCAAATCGTGAAGCAATCGCTGTACAGGAACCATCGTGTCACGGTTTGCCTGAGGAATCCTCCGAATCACTGTTTCTCCGGCCACAAAAACAGGGATTTGCTCAGGCTTCAATTGCGCGGGCGCTTGAGATGTCGCTTTTGTACCGATCAGACGAAAACTGCCCTGACCATCTCGTACGAACATCATGGCAGAAGATGCGTCCATCACGTCCTGACAGGTTTTCAGCGTGATATCGGCCATCCCGGTAGGTTCAGTCAGGTATGCAGCCGACCGATTCAACTGCTGCATCGCGCGGTCGAGTTGATACTTTTCACTGAAGAAGCTGCGATCCACTACCGTCTGCAGACGATCACGCACCCAGAGCGTGATGCCTGCAGCCAACAACAGAATCAGAAACAGTGAGATCTGTTGCGTGGTTGATGAATTCAGTGGCAAACTGTACGAGTGTGCGGCCACACCCCCAAACGCCAGCAATGTGGCGAAACTGCCGGAAACCAGGAGGGACATGAGGATGTATCGACGACCCTTATCTTCGGGATCTTCGGCCAGCATCAGTCGGTGCCGAAACATGCCGTGTGAATACGCCGCCATAAAGAGCATACTTGCGATGAACATCGGGATCTGAGCCCGGCCCAAAGCAAACTCAATCTTTTGAAAAAATGCGAGATACAGGGTGTAGCCGATCGGAATTGTTGAAAGCAGTGCGGCACCCAGGATCGTGTTCACCTGCTGTCGTTCACGCGGGACTTCAATCGTAAACCAGCCATGGACCAGCTTGCAGACAATGAGCAGAAAATAGAGACAGGCAAGACCGATCGATCCGTAGGCCATTGTTCGTAACAGATGCAGCAACTCTGTTGCATGGGTCACAAGATCCAAACTGGACGCAGAACCGCGAAACACGATTTGAGACAGGACCGCAAGTTTCTGAAACACATTCAAATCACCGCTCGTCGTTCTGCCGTTCAGACTCCAACTGCTCCAATACACAATCACAAGCAGAAAGGTCGAAAGCGCCACAGGTCCCAGAACGCAGACCTCGATGAGTGGTCGCCTGGTGCGAACCAGTTCAGATTCACGAGGAAACACAAGAAAGAAATTCAACACCAGCGCCGGGAGCGATGCGGCACAAACGATGAACGGAATATTGAGCACAGGGTTGCCAGCCAAAACCCACCAATGAAAACCCGCCACAAACGCCCCCATGGACGCACAGCACATCAGGCAGAAATTCTGAGACACCAGATCAAATGGGCGATACCAATACGACGTCAGCGCAACAGCGAGAATTGACAACTGACATGCAAACCAGAAAATTGTAAGCGATACTTCACTGACTGCGATCGGACGTACGCGGACATAGATGCGGTTTTCAAGCAGCGGTTTGGAAGAATGCGTATTTCGATAGACGATTTCGACCAGCCGTTCAGGAGGTTGCGATGGATCCCGGCTGTACACTTCCACTAATGGGGGAACTTTCAGCTCTCCCGGATCAGACCCTGGAGCCAACTGTCCACCGGGCGGAATTTTGGCAAAACGCAGACTCTGCAACGACGAAACAAAGTCGAGAAATGTTCCGATGTCCTGACCGTTCACACGAACCAATTGATCACCAGGTTTCGGCCTGGGGTCCGCATTTTCACCAGTCTCTGCAATCCACTGACTAATCTCAATTCCCCCATTTCCCAGTGGCTTCAAATCTGGCAGGAGGCAGCGGAGCCCGACATCAGGAAATGTCGCAACATACCATAAAACGGCAACGCAGTATGCCACGACCAATCCTGTGAGTGTGGCTACCACTCCTCGCAGGTCGCGTGTTGTCGAATGAGAACCGGTAAGAAAAAACGACACAGTTCAATGCCTGAAAAAACCAGCGCCGGCGCACACTTCGGCGCTGAAGTCAGGCAGAATATACAGGTTGAGCGCCGAAGTTTCAACCATTCTGCCGGTGTTCAGCGCCGAAGTGACATTTTGTTTTGGGCGCTAAGTTTCGGCAGATTCTGCCAATAACCTATGTTTATTTAAGCTACGGACGATTTTTCAGAATCAGCAAGATATTGGCACGGCTTGTGCATTTCGAGATTTGTACCCAGCCGCCCTTTGGTTCGGTAAAGCAAGTGTTGAACGAAGAATATACTCGCTGCATGAAGATGACCCAATTTTTTGCAGCATTCCCCAGTTCTCTTCATCGTTCTGTCCCCGCACATCGCTTACCGTCCAAAGGGCATTTTTATGCGCTGTGCCCTGGATGCGTTTATGTATGATGGAGAATACCTCCGTCGTAAGTTCTTGAAACGCAGCCCATGAAGTGTCGTTCGCTCATCCTGATCATTCTCATTGTGTTGCTGCCAACCGGGTTGCTCACCTGGTTCGGCGTGCGGATCGCACGCGACGAGAAATTGATGACGGAACAGCGATTTCGCAGCGTGATGGAGCAGCGTCTGCAGGACGTCAATCGACTTATTGAGCGACAGTTTTCCGAGACCGAACGGCGACTTCAACGAGTCACGGCAATCGATG
>JAYSPO010001763.1:0-2403 GCA_043722015.1 Candidatus Kuenenia sp.
GTATGACTCTGCCACAGTTGGTTGATGCCTGGAACACGTTCTTTCACGCTGAAGTGTCGTGTGCCACGCTCGTGATCTTCCGGATCGCGATTGGCTTCCTGCTGATTGCCAATGTGCTGTTGCTCCTGCCGCTGATCAATGATTATTTCTCGGCAGACGGATTGTGGCCGACGGCCGCCTGGCTGCGTCAGACTCGCGGATCGAGGTTCAGCCTGCTGAGTCTGATGCCGCCGACCACGAGTTCGTTTCGCCTGCTTCTGCTTGTGCATTTTGTGGCGAGTGTCGGATTTCTGGCGGGCTTCCAGTTTCGACTGTGCAGCGTCGTCGTGTTCCTGACGCTCGTTTCGATCCATCATCGGAACGCTTATATTCTGTCGAGCGGTGATACTTTGCTGCGGCTGCTGATTTTCTTCACCTGTTTCAGCGATGCCAACGGCGGACTGTCGGTCGATGCGTGGCGTGCGGGAAAGTCGCTCACCGAATTTGCGAGGACAGATCCCTGGCCCATGCGGCTGATGCAGATCCAGATCAGCATTGTTTACCTGCGGACTGTGTTCTGGAAACTGCGCGGCAAAATGTGGTGGGACGGGACGGCGGCCTGGTATCCGCTGTGGGTCGAGGCGTACGTCCGCTATCGCCCGCCAGGCTGGATGCTCAGGCCCGCTTTCATCCGTCTGGCAACCTGGGGCACGCTCATTGAAGAACTCTGCATGGCCACGCTCATCTGGATTCGTGAACTGCGGTATCCGATGCTGGTGACCGGCATCGTGTTTCACCTGATGCTGGACATGATCATGAATCTGCAGTTTTTCAGTTGGATCATGATCTGCAGCCTGCTGCTGTTCGTGTTTCCCGAAGACGCGGAACGGTGTCTGGTACTCATCGGCGGATGGTTTAGAATCGGGTGAATCTGCGGTGAGCACTCGGGCCGCTTACGCTGCCGATTTACTGTTGTGATTCGCGCCTATTCACGTCCATTTTCGGTTAGGGTCTGCGTTCGCCCACGCTTCTGCGACGCATGATTCACGGTTACTCATGCTTCCCATGCGCCGCGGTCGGTTCTGACTGCAACGTTGTCATGTACTCGACGAGATCCCGGATCTCCGCACGAGTCAGGTTTCTGGCGATATCCTGCGGCATCCCGGACTGCCCGTTGGCGCGCTCATCAATGTCGTCCTTTGCCACGGAAATCAGGGCACCGGTCGGCGTCATGAGCTGCACGACGGAATCGTCTTCATTTTTCAAAATACCCGAATGGATTCTGCCTTCCATCGTCACAATGATCACCGTCTCGAAGCCCTTTGCGATTTTTGCGCTGGGATCGACCATGGCTTCCAGCAGATAGTTTCGATCTTTCTCTTTGCCGATCTTTGACAGATCGGGCCCGACCTCGCCGCCACTGGCGGCAACTTTGTGACATCTTCGACACGCCGCCGCACTACGACCAAAGAACAGTGTTTTTCCGCGTTCGACGTCACCACCTTCCAGACATTCATTCCACAAACCCAGCAACGTCCCGCTTTCCTGCTGGCGCTCTCGAAACTCAGCAACAGCCGCTTTGAGTTCTCCTGAACCGCGCACTTCCGCTGCTGCAATCAGATCCAATACCGCTCCCGCCGAAAACTGTTGTGACTTCAAACGATCAAAGGCATTCAGCAGAGCAGCCTGAGACTCTTCAGTCCGAATTGGACCCAGCAAGCGCAATGCCGTCTGCCGGGCTTTCAGACTGTCGGTATCGAGCAACTCCTTTAGTCGAGGCACTGCGTTCTGCGGTTCACGCAGAGTCATAATTTCTACCGCTGCCAGGCGTACTGATTCCGATACATCCTTGAGTCCGGACTGCAGCAATGCTGGAACATCCGTCGATAGTTTCGACAGCGCACGAAATGCGGCCGTCCGCAGTGCGTCATCAAGGTTTGTATCATGCATGATACCCTGAAGCGCCGGGACCATGTCTTCTATGCCAAGTTCCGTGGCGATATCCACAGCTTTTTGACGCAGCTCTGCCGATCCTGCCAGCATCCCAGGCAGATGAGGACTGACAGCTTGCTCCAGTCCTTGTACTTCGCGGGATTGCAATGGCCGCCAGCGGCCTGTGACAGTGTCGAGATTCTGTGGCGTATTCCACGTCGCCAGCAATTCCGCAGCGACTGTTCTCACGGCTGCCGAGTAGCCTGCACCGGCAGCGATGCGCGCCACGGCCGCTGCATCGTCGGCGAACCCACGACGATAGCCGGCATTCATGCTGCGACGCAGCGTGTTGTCGTCCAGGCCGGGCGTTTCCAGCAGATCTGCCAGGGCAAACTGCGCGGCCTCAATCGGTTCATCGTTGATCGCCCGCGCGGCTTCGGCGACGAGCGACGAATCACCGTCTTTCAGAAACTGAGCGATAGCGGCATTGCC
>JAYSPO010001764.1:0-2424 GCA_043722015.1 Candidatus Kuenenia sp.
TCCCGCGCAAATACAAATGCGAGGTCCAGACACCCGCCCATGGAACGACGTTCGACAGTGACGATACATTCTTCAACCTTCATCTGCGGGGCCTCCTCGTCCGGCAAACGACAGGTACGAAATCACCAGCAGCCACAGACAGGAACCGACCACATATTTGATGCTCGCCGGAATTGGTAACGGCGAGAAGTAACCTTCCAGCAGCGCTGCTATGGCCAGCATCGCACCAGCGCCCAGCGCCAGTTTCAAAGATTCCAGGCCATGGTGTCGCAATGAATCCATGCGGGTGCGTTGCCCCGGAAACAGGATACCGTGCGCCAGCACAAAGCCACCGCCGCCGGAAATCACGATCGCCGTAAGTTCAAATGACCCGTGCGAAATGGCAAAGCTGAAAAAGTTCCCGGTCGTGGGGGGACCGGCCGACAAAATGTACCCGGTGACCATGCCGATCGAAATTCCGTTGGACAGCAGAATGAAGCAGGTCCCCAGGCCGATGAAGGCACCCAGCGCATACGCCTGAAACGCAATCCCGGTGTTGTTTTTGACATAGAAGCCTGCCATCGCCGATCGCTGTCCGGCGTATTTTGCATCCATGTCCGTATAAAGTTCCTCACCAAAGTTCTGGCTCGCCGCCTCCAGCGATTCTTTTCCTGCAATCATTTCGGCAACGTCCGGCCGCTGCCAGCCGACCAGTGTCGATGCCACAAACGGAATCAAAAACAACGCCAGGGCAAGTGAGAAGGCTCCAATCCGGCGACGAAAGGTTCGTGGGAAATCGTACGCAAAAAAATCCCAGATCACCGACAGCGACCTCGGTGCCGATCGGTACAACGCGTTGTGTCCCTGCGCCACCAGATCATTCAGGTACTGTTCAAGGCGCGCGCCCCACTCCCGCGACTGCACCAGCGACAGGTCGTAGCAGATGGATCGGTACAGACGCGACAAATCTGAAACGTCGCGGCTGGCCCACTTCCGCTGGCGCGTTGCCCGTAGCCGCGACACCAGCGTCTCAAATCGCTGCCAGTCCGATCGACGCTGTCGGATGAAGCGTTCACGGTTCACGGCGAGCCCTTCCTTTGTCTGCGGCATCATCGAACAGAAAGCTGGAAAGCTCCGAAGTCACAAAGTCGTCTGTTTTTGCCGCGAGTCGTTTCGTCTGGTACGCGGCAAAGGAGGTCGGGCGCTCCGAGCTGGTCGTGTTTGCTGCGGACTTTGTGCCTTCTGGATTCTCAGCGAACGTC
Source organism: Candidatus Kuenenia sp. (assembly GCA_043722015.1). GTDB lineage: Bacteria > Planctomycetota > Planctomycetia > Planctomycetales > Planctomycetaceae > SXXK01. The sequence continues at coordinate 1,242 of JAYSPO010001764.1, forward strand.
TTTAAGACACGCAGCAGAAACAAGGTGTGCCGAAATCCCTGAGTGCGAAAAAACGTATGCGGATTACGCGGGTCCGGCTGCGGATCGACGTAGCCCAGTCGTTTTCGCAGGGCGTCGCTCAAAGGTCGGGCAATCTCTTCGCGTCGGGCTTCTGAAATGATACGATCGGATTCGAACAAGCGTTCGATCACCGCCAATGTCCGTTCGGGGACACTGAAGCGTCGTGGACACTCAGAACGCGGAAAGCCCTCGATGTTGGCGGTGAGTCCTCCGGTGCGGCTGATCCATTCGCGGCGTTCGTCGATGACCATCGTGTCGAACACCAGATCGCCCAGCCGCTGCAACCGCCGTGTCATCAGCATCGAAATCATGCCGACGGTATAGAAGAATGGCAACATGTCGGCTGCGCGGAGAAAATTTCTGCCGATGGCGCTGGCAGGATCGATCGGCGTGCCGTTCGTTCTGACCACGCGCAGTCCCTGAGACCGTTTGCCGGGTGTCTGGCCGTTCCAGTATGCTTCCAGCAGACTGAAGTAGAACCAATCGAGCACGAAGGACATAATCAGGATTCCGCCGAATCCCAGACCGGCCCCTGCTTCGCCGAAAGGCAACAGAAAGAGCGCCAGAATGGACACCAGTGCAATGATGCCAGCCTGGATGAGTCTATCGATCAGCCATGCCACGGCCCGCGTTCCGGCACCGGCAATCACAAACTGAAAGTCCGCGCCTTCAGGCGTTTCGACGACGACTCGCGTATCGACTTTCTGTTTTGTCAGTGGAGTCATGGAAAGACGCGTTCGTCGTCGGAAAAAAACGGGCCGAAGTCAGTGAGGACCGCAGCTGGTCAAAGGGTGTTTCAGAATGGCCAACATGACAGAAAGTCCGACGTATTGCAAGCAGTATGCCATGCCAGTCGCCCATGTAGGATGGACATTCATGTCCGTCGCACTGCCATGCACCGCCCTCGAAGCCGAAACCGTCGAGCTGCAGCGGTTGTTCGTCATTTGGACTTGGCGCGGGCTTTGCCTGCAACCCAGTCAAATCACAGTCGCGGTGTCCTGCCGCGAGGGCAAAACAAACAACAATCCGCCGCCGGGCTAAGATGTATCTGGCCTCAACATTATGGGCAAAAAAATGTTGGGCAAAAAAATGGCTGCTATTTTTCTGCCCATGCATTTTTTTG
>JAYSPO010001765.1:0-8643 GCA_043722015.1 Candidatus Kuenenia sp.
GGATCTGCTGATGTTGAAGACGCTGGCAGAGGACGGCACGTCAACGCACGAGGAGGCGCTGTTGAAGATTTACCAGCGCCTGCGTCCTGGGAATCCGCCGAACCTGGATAAGGCGAGCGATCTGTTCAACGAAAAGTTCTTTGACGTAAATCGTTATCGGCTGGGTCGCGTTGGTCGCTTCCGTATCAATCGTAAATTTGCGCAGGACATTTCTGACGATGAAATGACCCTGAAGCCGGAGGACTTTATTAATGCGATGAAGTACATCGTCCGTCTGCGGATTGGTGACAATACGGCACAGATCGACGACATCGACAATCTGGGTAACCGGCGTCTGCGAACAATTGATGAGTTGGCGGCTGACGAAATCCGTAAGGGGTTCTTGAAACTTCGTCGAACTGTTCAGGAACGTATGAGCCTGAAAGAAGTCGATGCCATGACGCCTCGTACGCTCATCAATCCGAAGAGCGTGTCTGCCGCAATCGATTACTTTTACGGTCGTAGTGAACTCTCTCAGGTGGTGGACCAGACAAACCCACTGTCGATGTTGACGCACGAACGGCGGTTGAGTGCTCTGGGTCCGGGCGGTTTGAATCGCAAGCGTGCGGGCTTTGAAGTCCGCGACGTGCATATTTCGCACTACGGACGTATTTGTCCGATCGAGACGCCTGAAGGCACGAACATCGGGCTGATTTCCAGCCTGAGTATTTACGCTCGTGTTGATGATTACGGCTTCCTGATTTCGCCATATCGCGTTGTGAAGAACGCCAAAGTCACGGACGAAGTTGTGTGGCTGCGTGCCGATGAAGAGGCGTCCGGCATGGTGTGCCCAGCCGATACGCTTGTTGAGAAAGGCATGATTGCCGAAGAACGGGTGCTCGCTCGGACACAGAGCGACGTGCTGTGGGTCGATCGCAGTGAAGTTCAGTTTATCGACGTTGCACCGTGTCAGATGGTCGGAGTTTCAGCCGGTCTGATTCCGTTCCTGGAACACGACGACGCGAACCGAGCTCTGATGGGATCGAACATGCAGCGTCAGGCCGTGCCGCTGCTGATTTCAGAACGTCCGGTTGTCGGAACCGGCATGGAGCAGTACGTTGCCCAGAATTCCGGCATGGTGCTGCGAGCAGAGAAATCAGGCAAAGTCACCTTTGTCGATGCCTGTAATATCGAGATCGACGGACGACGCTACCCGCTTCGCAAGTTCACACGACTGAACGAACGCACGTGTTTGAACCAAAAGCCGATTGTGAAGATGGGTGAACGCGTTAAGGCAGGACAGATTTTGTGTGACAGTGCGGCGACGAAAGACGGATCGTTAGCACTCGGTCGCAACGTGCTGGTCGCCTTCATGTCATGGGAAGGCTACAACTTTGAAGACGCAATTATTTTGTCCGAACGTCTGGTGAAAGAAGATGTTTACACATCGATTCATCTCGACGAGTTCGATGTCGAAATCCGCGAGACGAAGCTGGGACGCGAAGAGTTCACCCGCGACATTCCGAACGTCAGCGAAAAAGCCTTGCGTCATCTGGATGACACCGGTGTCGTGAAAGTCGGCACGCGCGTCAATCCGGGCGATATTCTGGTTGGCAAGGTTTCACCGAAGGCGAAGTCGGAACTGACGCCGGAAGAAAAACTGCTGCACGCAATCTTTGGACGTGCCGGCGAAGACGTGAAGAATGAAAGCCTGGAAGTCCCGAGCGGTGTCGGCGGGATCGTCATTCACACGGAGAAATTTTCGCGGCGTATGAGTTTGTCAGAAATCGAACGCAAGCGGTTCGAGGACGAGCTGAAAAAGGTTGAAAAAGAAAATGAAGTCGCCATCGCGGCGTCGTTCAAGGCGTTTCTCGTCGATCTGGAAGCGGTGTTGGAACAACCGGTAACGGATTCCGATGGTCGCCAACTTGCCAAACTGGATGATCCCAAGGCAGTCGCCGACTATGCTCGTCGATTTCATACGCATTTCGAAGACATGGACATTCGCAGTCCTCAGAAGAAAACAGCCGCCCGCAAATTGGTGCGTGAAGGCTGGGTCCTTGTCGAAGATGTCATCGATCGCGAAGATCATCGCCTGAACAGTATGAAACGCGGCGATGAATTGCCGAGTGGTGTGCTGCAGATGGTGAAAGTGTACGTGGCCTCCAAGCGCCAGATCTCTGTCGGCGATAAGATGGCAGGGCGTCACGGGAACAAAGGGGTGATCTCCAAGGTGCTGCCGATTGAGGACATGCCGTTCCTCGAAGACGGTACTCCGATCGACATCATTCTGAACCCGCTGGGTGTTCCAAGTCGTATGAATGTCGGACAGATTCTGGAAACTCACCTTGGCTGGGCTGCCGCGAAGCTGGGCTATCGCGCCATCTGTCCGGTCTTCGACGGTGCTGCAGAAGAAGAAGTGCGACTGGCCATGCAGGAAGCCGGACTGCCCGAAGACGGCAAGTCGTATCTGTATGATGGCCGAACCGGTGAACGTCAGGAGCAGCGCACGACCGTGGGGCAGATTTATATGCTCAAGCTGCATCACCTGGTCGATGACAAAGTGCATGCACGAGCCACTGGACCGTACTCGCTGATCACTCAGCAGCCGTTGGGTGGCAAGGCGCGATTTGGTGGTCAGCGGTTTGGAGAAATGGAAGTGTGGGCTCTGGAAGCCTACGGAGCTGCCTACATTCTTCAGGAGTTGCTGACGGTGAAGAGCGACGACGTCGAAGGCCGTACCAAGATTTACGAGAGCATGGTCAAGGGAGAGAATACCCTGGAAGCCGGCACACCGGCCAGCTTCGACGTGTTGAACAACGAAATTCGCGGTCTGTGTCTGAACCTGCAGCTTGAGAAATCCGTTCACTGAAAATGACAATCGGAAAACCACTCTGCTTGCCGGGGTGGTTGATCGGTTTCTGTGCCATGGTCGTCCGGATAGACGAACTTCCATCCGGACGGACTTAATACAGAAACCAACAAGCCACCGACAAGCTCGGTGGCGAGGCCAAAATTTTTCCCAGATCCAAAAGGCGAATGCCGAACCGGACTCTCCGGATCGGACACTGTTTTTTGAACCTCCACTTTGAGGAGATTCGTGCGTGAGTGTCACCGAAGGTACATTTGATCGAGTCAACGACTACGCGTCTGTGAAAATCAGTCTTGCGAGTCCACACGACATTCGCAGTTGGTCTTTTGGCGAAGTCAAAAAGCCGGAAACGATCAACTATCGAACCTACCGGCCTGAGCGGGACGGCTTATTCTGCGAGCGAATTTTCGGGCCTGAAAAGGACTGGGAATGTGCCTGCGGAAAATACCGCGGCATGAAGTACAAGGGTATGATCTGCGACCGCTGTGGCGTAAAGGTTACGCACAGCCGTGTCCGGCGTAAGCGCATGGGGCATATCGAACTGGCTGCGCCGGTTGTGCATATCTGGTTCTTTAAATCCATGCCCAGCCGCCTCGGCGCGCTGCTGAACATGAAGACGACGTCGCTGGAAAAGGTCATCTACTTCCAGGACTACGTAGTCATTGAACCTGGTGACACTCCGTTGAAGCAGTGTCAGATGCTGACGGAGGAAGAGGCACGTCAGGCAAAACGCGATTATGGTGATGGTACGTTCGAAATCGGCATGGGTGCGGAAGCAATCAAGAAACTTCTGGCCTCAATGCGCCTGGCTGAATTGTCCGGCGAATTGCGCACGGAACTGGCAAAGACCGGCAGTCAGCAGAAGATTAAGGATCTTATCAAACGTCTGAAGATCGTTGAGGCGCTGCGCGACAGTGAGAACAAACCGGAGTGGATGGTCCTGGATGTGATTCCCGTGATTCCCCCGGATCTGCGTCCACTGGTCCTGCTGGATTCCGGCAACTTCGCCACCAGCGACCTGAACGACCTGTATCGCCGTATCATCAACCGCAACAACCGTCTGAAGAAGCTGGTTGACCTGAACGCCCCGGAAGTCATCGTCCGCAACGAAAAGCGCATGTTGCAGCAGTCGGTCGATGCGCTGTTCGACAATAACCGCTGTAAGCGTCCGGTGCTGGGTTCCTCCAATCGTCCGCTCAAGTCTTTGACCGACATGATCAAAGGCAAGCAAGGTCGATTCCGTGAAAACCTGCTCGGCAAACGCGTGGACTATTCGGCTCGTAGCGTGATCGTCGTTGGTCCGGAATTGAAACTGCACCAGTGCGGTCTGCCCAAGAAGATCGCGTTGGAACTGTTCCAGCCATTCGTGATTCGTCGCCTGAAAGATCTCGGCCATGCCGACACGATCAAGAGCGCCAAGCGCATGCTGGAACGTCGCGATGAAGATGTGTGGGACATCCTGGATGATGTCATTCGCAACCACCCTGTGTTGCTGAATCGTGCTCCGACCCTGCACCGCATCGGTATTCAGGCGTTTGAGCCGATCCTGGTGGAAGGTAACGCCATCCGCCTGCATCCGCTGGTTTGTAAAGGTTTCAACGCCGACTTTGACGGCGACCAGATGGCCGTCCATCTTCCGCTGTCGATGGAAGCGCAGATCGAAGCCACGACGCTGATGATGTCGACTCACAACATTTTCAGCCCTGCCAACGGCGCGCCGATCATCAGTGCGTCGCAGGACATCGTGATGGGTTGCTATTACCTGACGCTCAAACGACCCGATCGTCCGGGCGAAGGGATGGTGTTTGCCTCGTCGGAAGAAGTCTTTATGGCCTTCCAGCTGGGTAAGGTCTCGCGCCATGCCACGATTCGGCTGCGGATGCCGCGCGGCAAGCGCGTAAAGGGTGATGGAGCTGAAACGTATCGTCCGGGTGGATTGGTTGAGACGTCACCGGGTCGTGTGATCTTCAACGATATCCTGCCGAAGAAGATGTCGTACTACAATCAGACTCTGGCCAGCAAGGATCTGGCGCGCGTGATCTCCGATTGCTATCAGGAATTGGGTCGTCGTGAAACGATTGAGCTGCTGGACCGCATGAAGAGCTGTGGATTTCGTGCATCGACGGAGAGCGGTTTGTCGTTCGGCGTAAGTGACCTGAAGACGGCTCCGAACAAACAGGAAGTGATCGGGAAATCCGAGAAGGACGTCCTCAAGCAGCAAAAGCTGTTTGAGCGCGGCGTGATCACCAACCAGGAACGTTACAACAAGGTGCTCGACATCTGGACCCACGCTCGTGAAGAAATCACGAAGTCCATGATGGAACAGCTCAAGGAAGACGTTCGCGAATCCGGTGCCTATGTCAATCCGATTTACCTCATGGCGCATTCCGGTGCCCGAGGCGGTGTCGGACAGATTCAGCAGTTGGCCGGGATGCGCGGTTTGATGGCCAAGCCGAGCGGCGAAATCATCGAAACGCCGATCAAGTCGAACTTCCGCGAAGGGCTGTCGGTGCTGGAATACTTCAGCTCCACACACGGTGCTCGCAAGGGTCTGGCGGATACGGCTCTGAAAACGGCGGACAGCGGTTACCTGACTCGTAAACTGGCCGACGTCTGTCAGAACATGGTCATCACCATGCACGACTGCAAAACGACCAAGGGTCTGACCCGCGGCGTTGTGTATCGTGGTGAAAAGATTGAAGTCGGCCTGGCCGATGCGATTCGTGGTCGCGTCAGTCGGACCAACATCGTCAATCTGATCACGGAAGAGTTGATTGTGAAAGAGGGTGACTTGATCACCGTCGAAAAAGCCCGCAAGATCGAGGAAATGGGATTGGAACGCATTCAGGTGCGTAGTCCGATGACCTGCGAATGCACGCTTGGTCTGTGTCAGCAGTGTTACGGCATGGACCTGTCGATGGGCGACCTTGTCGAACTTGGCATGGCGGTCGGTATCATTGCGGCACAGAGTATCGGTGAGCCGGGAACTCAGCTGACGATGCGTACGTTCCACATCGGTGGTGTGGCGTCCAAGGACGTTGAAACCAGCGAGTTGTTCGCCAAACGCGGTGGTCAGGTGCGATTCACTCGCATTCGCAGCGTGATCAACGCCGAAGGTGGTCAGGTCGTTCTGGGTCGAAATGGTGAGATCAGCATCGTGGACGATCGTGGTCGCGAAGTGGAAAAACAGCGCGTACCAAACGGTGCTTTGTTGCAGGTGAAGGAAAACCAGACGGTGAATTCAGGCGATGTGCTTTGCACCTGGGACCCGCACTCGATTCCTATTATCGCTCAGGTCGGTGGACGTGTGCGTCTGGACGACTGCGTCGAAGGTCAGTCGATTCGTACGGAAAAAGAACAGTCCGGAACGATGCGACGAACGGTGATTGAACATAAATCCGGTCTGCATCCGCAAGTGGTTGTGGAAGACGGGGCTGGAAAAATTCTGGACTTCTATTACCTGCCTGAAGGTGCAAGTCTGGATGTCGAAGACGGCGGACAGATTACGGCTGGTATGGTCGTCGCCAAGACGCCGCGTGAATCTACCGGAACGCAGGACATCACGGGCGGTCTGCCGCGCGTGACGGAACTGTTCGAAGTTCGAAAGCCAAAAGATCCGGCGGTTGTGGCGGAGATCGATGGCGAAGTCGAATTTCCACCGGAGAAGAAACGCGGCAAGCGAATTGTGCTTGTCAAGGGTGCGGATGGCACTGAGGTGGAGCATGTCATCCCGCACGGCAAGGACCTGCAGGTGCATCCGGGTGACATGGTCAAAGCCGGTGACGCACTGGTACGCGGCCCGCTCGTTCCGCAGGACATTCTGCGCGTGAGCGGTCCGGAAGAAGTTCAGCAATATCTGTTGCATGAAGTTCAGAATGTTTACCGTGCCCAGCGCGTGGAAATCGATGACAAGCACATCGAAATCGTGATCGCTCAGATGCTCCGCAAAGTCCGTGTGGACAGTGTGGGTGATACCGACCTGTTGCCAGGGCTGTTGATCGATAAGTTTGAACTGAAAAAGATCAACGACGGCCTGGAATCCATGGGCAAAGTCACCGATGCCGGCGGATCGGACTTCGAGATCGGTGATCGCGTGCAGTTGACAGATATCGCAGCGGTCAACGCGGAAGTCAGCAAACCAATTAAGCACACGACGCTGAAGAAGGCAAAGGCCAGTCCACAATTGCTGGGAATTACGAAGGCGGCCGTTTCGAGCGAAAGCTTTATCTCTGCAGCCAGCTTCCAGGAAACGACAAAGGTGCTGACCGAAGCTGCTCTGGGCGGCAAGGTCGATCACCTGGTCGGATTGAAGGAAAACGTGATTCTGGGGCATCTGATTCCAGCGGGAACAGGATTCCATCTGCACCAGGAAGCTCAGGTGCGCATTCATGATTCCGCATTGCGAGAACAGGAAGAGCAGAAGATGCGAATGGCCGCTGCTCGCAAGGATCTGATGGGGAATTCGGAATTACAGGCACGGCGTGTGGATCCCGATCGACCTTCAGCACCTTCACTGGCGGATTTGACCCCCGATGAATTGATGTGATGAATGAATTTGAGTGATCGTTGACATGCAAGGTTGACGATTGAGGAAAACGCGGATAGAGTGCTGCGTTTTCCGCATTTTCAGTGACATTGTTTTTACTGTCCTCTGTCCTGGCTTTCAGCTTTTTGTCTGGCGAACTATGCCCACGATCAATCAACTTATTCGGAAACCCCGAAAACAACAGCGCACCAAGTCGAAAACACCTGTGCTTGAGGGATGTCCTCAGAAGCGTGGCGTGTGTTTGCAGGTGAAGACCGTCACCCCGAAGAAGCCAAACTCAGCTCTGCGAAAAGTAGCGCGTGTTCGGCTGTCGAATGGCAAAGAAGTCACGGTCTACATTCCGGGCGAAGGTCATAACCTGCAGGAACACTCGATCGTCCTGATTCGCGGTGGTCGTGTCCGTGACCTTCCGGGTGTGCGTTACAAGATCGTCCGCGGCGTACTCGATACGCTGGGCGTTTCCGATCGTCGTCAGGCCCGTAGCTGCTACGGAGCCAAGCGTCCTAAAGGTGGCGCGGCAGCTGCTGGCAAGAAGAAATAATTTACTGTGCTCCAGCCGCTGCGTTGGCTGGAAGCTGCGATTTCCGTAATTCAGTCGCTCCGGTGACTGAGGTTCATGATTCAAGTGATTGAGAGTTTCCCTCGATGGTCAAGAAGTTCACCGCCAGCCGCAAACAATTGAAGCCAGACACACGCTTTGGCAGTTTGTTGGTTTCCAAGTTCGTCAACTGCCTGATGTACGACGGTAAGAAGAGCGTCGCTTCAGGTGCGTTCTATCGCGCCATGGAAATCGTGCAGAAGCAACTGCCGAACGAAGATCCCCTCAACGTGTTTGTCACAGCTGTGGACAACGTGAAGCCTGCGATCGAAGTTCGATCCAAGCGCGTCGGTGGTGCGACCTATCAGGTACCAACTCCGGTCAGTTCACGCCGTCAACAGGCTCTGTCAATCCGCTGGCTTCTGGAAGCCATCCGTGGCCGTAAAGGTCGCCCGGTTGACAAGTCACTGGCCGAAGAACTGCTCGCAGCCTTCCGCCGTGAAGGCGCTGCGATGAACAAACGCGAAAACGTGCATCGCATGGCTGACGCAAACAAGGCATTCTCCCACTTCGCGTGGTAAGACTGCCAGATCAGCATCTGATCCAATTCATACTACAAAACGCCGGACAGGATTTCCCCAAATCCCGCCCGGCTTTTTTGTTGCTTACCTGTGTTATCGTCAATTGATTTTCGGCCGTTGGTCTTTC
>JAYSPO010001766.1:0-1227 GCA_043722015.1 Candidatus Kuenenia sp.
ATCACGGCGGAGCGTGATGGCTACATTAAATCAACGTTGGCCAGGCCGTAGATTCGTACATCCCGTCAATCCTGCCATCCCGATCGATTTGGATTCGATAGCCCCAGTTTCTGAGTAACTCGCAGCACTGCTCCTGAACCGCAGTTCCGTGTCCTGCCAACAGGATGATCGGGCGACATGCATTCAACATTGCGCTGCCACCGTTGAGTACGCTGAACTCGGCGCCTTCCACATCAATCTTGATCACAGCGGGCTTCGGGAAGGCGTTGCGTTTCCAAAGTGCATCCAGCGACGTAACGTCCACTTCAATTTGATTCGGTGTTGAGACTGTTGCTGACAAATGACCGCTGCTGGGATTGATCGACGTCGCAAAACTCATCGTCCGGTCTGGACCGTCACTTAAAGCCACCGGATAGACCGTCACGTTGGGCAGTCGGTTCATTTCCACATGCCGTCTCAGGTAGTCCACATTCCTCGGAAATGGCTCGAACGCATGCACCTGACCCGTTGCGCCAACAATCCGACTTGCCAACAACGAGTAAAAGCCGACGTTGGCACCGATGTCAAGAAAACACTCGCCAGCCTTCAAGACTTCCAGCAACCTTTGTTGCCGGTCTCGTTCATACGTCCCTAACCAGCAACCATGAGTCCCCGATCCGCTGACCCATTTCAGCCCACGCGATGGGCCCGTCAGAATGGGAATAGCAATGTTCCTGGGAATCAGTTTCATCGGCAAACGAATGAGTTGACGGAACAAAAGGGGGAGCCTTTTAAGTTGGCAGTCGTCAGTTGGCAGTGAATCGCGTCGAAGTCTTCAGTTGGCAGTCGTCAGTCGTCAGTGAATCGCAAAGTCTTCCAACTCGTTGCTGCCTACTGGTAACTGACGACAACCCAGTTTGTACTCTCGTCTGCGTTCAGACCTCATAACGCAAGCTACGGAAACAACCACAGAGACACCCAAATTCACACAGATAGAACTCAATAGTCAATCTGTGTTCATCGGCGTCCATCTGTGGTTCACACTGTCATTCTCGATGTGCCGCGAACGGTTACGTGCCCTTCGTGAACTCCGTGGTAAAATAATCGCATTTCAAACCACGGATTACACGGAATACACGGAGGGGAAACAGTTGAGTTGTCAGTCGTCAGTCGTCAGTGAATCGCAAAGTCTTCCAACTCGTTGCTGCCTACTGCCTACTGACGACAACCCAGTTTGTACTCTCGTCT
>JAYSPO010001767.1:0-5550 GCA_043722015.1 Candidatus Kuenenia sp.
CCGTATCAGGCTTTGTTAACGGTGACACCCAACATCTGTCCTTCGAACATCAGTTCACCATTCACCCAGCCCTGGAAACTGAACTGTGCCAGGCGTCGCGCCATCACCCGCGTGACTTTGGCGATCAGATCAAGACGCGTGCCAGGATAAATCGGTTTGCGGAAACGGACATCATCCATTCCGCCGAAGCCCAGATAATCACCGCCGATGAGATCAAACTTTCGAGCGTAGAAGCCTCCTAACTGGGCGGCCGCTTCGCATTGCACAACGCCGGGCATCAACGGAAAACCGGGCATGTGTCCGCGCGCCCAGAACTCATCATCGGCCAACTGCTTGTATCCGACGATCAGATGCTGAGATCTGTCAACATGGACGATCGCCGAAAGCTGTTCCATTTCAAATCGCTGGGGGTTGATTTCCCGAATCTGTTCCAGCGTGAACAAGGGTTTGCCGAAATCCAGCGATTTCAAATCACAGATCGGTACTGACGCCATTGACGATTCTCTCTCCATGACGAACGGCGATGCCGCTGCGTCTTCCAGAAACTCCACTTCTGCTGTTTCAGGATCTTAATCCACGAGAACCCAGTCAGCATCCGTGTAACAGTCGCGAATTGCAATGCCAATGGTCAAGTCTCGCAAGGCCACAACAGTGCCAGACGGTACATTTTTTCACTTCAAGGCACTTTTTTCTTCGAACAAGGTTTAAACCTGAGCCGAATTCCCAAAAACTGCCGGTTTAGACTGCCTTACGCACGGTACGGCAGACCGGACCGAGCAAACCAATCCTACCTGGACTAGTGCTCTGTCAATCGTGCTTTGATGGAACGGGTGGCCGGGGTGGACGGTGAATCGTATCGACGGAGTGGCCTTGTTGCTCAAATGGTGTTACACCTCCCCGGTGATCTGTTGATTTGGACGGCAATAGCAGGCTGGAAGCTTGTCCCACAGTAAATCAACAGACCGCCGGCGTATCGTGACCTCGCAAACACTCTTCGGCAACATTCACATGGCTCGACGGCGTCCACTGAATCCACTGAACGGCATCACGCTGGAAATGATGCTCGAACAGCTCGTCGCACACATGGGTTGGGAAGCAATGGGCGAGGAAGTTCCTGTTCGCTGCTTCAGTCACGAACCAAGTATTCCGTCAAGCCTCAAGTTTCTCAGGAAAACACCGTGGGCTCGAACCAAGGTGGAATGGCTCTATCGCCATCGTCGGAAAGAGATGAACTTGCCGCCTCAGGAAAGAACCGACGGCTGATGCGTGTCGCGCTATGGCGAACGGCAGTCCGCCCGAAGAGACAAAGAATTCAGGGAGGCATGCCCTTCGCTTTCCACCGGACCGAGTTTTCTGGTTCCGAATGTGGCGGATGCAGCAACCAGGTCCGACTTTAAGACATATTTAGGACGTCCCGGCACTTGAATCGAAAGCGAACGGTTGACAGAATTCCATTCCTCTGTCGGATGCGTTCTGTTGACAGTAACGGTATTCTGGGGGGACTGAGTGCCGATACGAATGGTGGTTTTGCCGTTTTTGCGATGTTTGCAAGCCGCAGACACAGGAAAATCTGCACCAAAGTTGGCGAGCGTTTTGTTTTTACATTCTGAAGAGTCCGAGGGCTGCAATGAAGTTTCTTGAAGGACATACGGTCGGCATCGACCTGGGCACAACCTACAGCGCAATCGCGATGCTGGATCATGACGGCAACCCCGTCGTGCTGAACAACGCAGATGGTCGTCCGATTACGCCATCTGTGGTGTTGCTGGACGAAGACCGCGTCGTGGTCGGGCCATCGTTTGAGCGTATCGCGGTTGCAGATCCCAAGTCGATCGTTGAAGCGATCAAGCGTGAAATGGGCAACAAGAATTTCTTTGTAGTCTATCAGAACAAGAAGCTGACTCCGGAATTCATATCGGCATTGATTCTGAAGAAGATGAAGCAGGACGCCGAGAAAATTATCGGGCCGATCGCGAATGCAGTCATCACAGTGCCTTACTACTTCAACGACGTGCGTCGCAAGGCAACTCAGGACGCAGGGCGCATCGCTGGCCTGAATGTGATTGATATTATTAACGAGCCGACTGCGGCAACTCTGGCATACGCCTGGAGCCGTGGTGAGTTGGGACGGGCTGATCTGAAGGCCGATGAGCGTACCATTCTGGTGTATGACCTTGGAGGTGGTACGTTTGACGTGACTGTTGTGCGATACACACCGACGAGCTTCCGTGTGCTTGCCACGGACGGAGACGTGATGCTTGGCGGTCTGGACTGGAGTAAGCGACTGTCCGACCACCTTGTCGAACAGTTCAAACGCAAGTTCAATGTCGACCCGAGTGCTGACGCTGAAGCAATGCTTACGTTTCATCAGGAAGCCGAAGACGCAAAACGCGATCTGAGTACAAAAACTCAGGTGCCGATCAGCGTGTACTACAAGGGTAATACGCTGTCTGTTTCATTATCGCGAACCGACTATGAACGCATGACGGCCGATCTGTTGCAACGCACGAAAGACACCACAGAACTGGTGCTTCAGCAGGCCGGTGTGACGCCGGGAATGCTGGACGAACTGGTGCTGGTTGGTGGTTCAACTTACATGCCAGTGGTCGAACAGATGTTGCGGGAAGTCTGTCAGAAAGAACCGTCACGTGCTTTGGCGCCTGAACGAGCAGTGGCAGAGGGAGCCGCAATTCATGCGGCCATTTTGCAGGCTCGGCATGGCAACAATACGGGCGGTATCGTGGATGCTGTTCAAAAACGGCTGAACGCCGTCAAAACAACCGATGTAAATTCGCATTCATTGGGGATCAAAATCAGCGACCCGAAAGACAAGTCGCGTAAGATCAATCACATCATGATACCCAAGAATTCGCCGGTCCCGAACAGTGTCAAGCAGCGTTTCGGGACAAACAGCGATGGGCAATCACGGATTCACGTTGAAATTCTGGAAGGCGACGCGATTGATCCAGCTGCGTGTGAACTGATTGGTGACTTCCGCGTCTTCAATCTGCCGGCAAGTTTGCCCAAGGGATCTCCGATCGAGATCACTTATTCCTACGACGCATCTGGACGCATCAGCGCCACGGCCGTTGAACTCACCGGCAATAATCAGGCCAACGCAGAAATTGTCCGTGAAGGCGGAATGCAGGAAACCGACATCAAGGACGCCTTGAAAACGCTGTCGAGCGAGTACGAAGTGGAATAGTTCGCGGTCACGCGAATGCAGGACAGACAGCAGCCGTCGGATTCACCTGAATCCGGCGGCTGTGTTTACTTAGGATGGACATTCATGTCCGTCGGATGCCCACAGAACGCAATTGAAGCGGACGTGATCCGGCATCCAGAGTCTATGGCCATTTCGATCATGTCTGCGGAAGGTCCCGAACCTGAGTATCCACGTCAAAGGAATCACAGATGCAAACTCTCGGCGAAGTCATGTTGGAACTGGAACGACTCGGGACTGAACAGACCCGCAGGACTTTCGCTCGTCATGGTGCGCCGGTGGATCAGATGTTCGGCGTCAAAGTCGGAGATCTGAAGACGATCCTGAAAAAGATCAAGGGGCGGCAGGAACTGGCGCTGGAGCTGTACGACACAGGCAACACCGACGCGATGTATCTGGCTGGTCTGGTCGCCAACGGGGCTTTGATGACAAAGAAGCAACTGGAATCGTGGGCGCGCAGGGCATCGTGGTCCATGATCTCAGAATACACGGTGCCCTGGGTTGCGTCGGAGAGTCCGTTTGCGGCTGAACTTGCACAAAAATGGATCGATGCGAAGCAGCCATCCGTTGTAAGCAGCGGATGGATGACATGGTCGGCGATCATGGCAACGCGACCGGACGAGGAACTGGACCTGAAGGCTCTGCAAAAACTTCTGGACCGTGTCACCCTTCAAATCCACGACAGCAACAATCGTGTGCGGTCCGCGATGAATGGATTCGTGATCTCTGTGGGGGGCTACGTTTTGCCCCTTCAGAAGAAAGCCCGGGAAGCCGCAAAGAAAATCGGCAAGGTGGAAGTGGATGTCGGCGATACGGCATGCAAGGTCCCTCTGGCGCTGGAATACATCGATAAAATAATTGCTCGGGGGATCGCCGGGAAAAAGCGAAAGACCGTGAAGTGTTAAAGTCTGTTGCTGCTGAGGCAGTCAGTGCTGCATCACTTTTCGCAGGACCAGAAACGCGGCGGCGCCGATAATCATGTTGGGGACCCACATCGCCCACCATGCGGCCAGAACGCCGGACTCACAGAGATTCATTACCAGAAACATCACGGGATAGTAAACAACAAGAATCGGGAGAAAGCAGATGATGAAGCTGGTGATAAACTGTCGTCGCGCCTGCAGCATTGCAAACGGCCCGCCCAGAAAAGCAAAGAACCAACAACTGGCGGACATTGAGAATCTGTTGTAAATTTCAGCTCGAAACCTGAGTTCGTTTTTCACGGCTCGTCTGGCTTGTTCGTCGAGCCGTGAGGTTTCCTCGCTGGCAAGTTGTTGAAAGTCCCCGGTGAACAACACCATCGCGGTCTCAATGTTTTTCTCCGTCGCGAGCCGTTTTTTATCGATCTCCGCCCGGGCAATCTCCCGCTGCAGCGTGTCCATGGTCAGATTGCGTGAGACGACTCTTGCCAGCTCCAGCTCCAGTGGGAAACGTAATTCCGAGTGTTTCATTTCACCGGAAAAGTCTGAACCAGCTCCGCCGCCGCTGACGTTTTTCAGTTGCACCCGAATTTGTTTCTCTTCCAGATCAAAGTGGATTCTGGCGGCTTCGGCACAGATCGTGAACTGCTGATGATTGCGGTGATAGCAAATCGTGACATCCAGCAGAGTTCGATTTTTCACGTCATGCACAGTGATCGTGTAGCCCTCATTCGGATTGCTGAAATAGTGTTGTGTCGCCAGCACGTCAAAGAAGATTTCCTCCGCCGCAAGAATCACGATGCGTTCGATGTTGGCGACGCCCCACGGGATGGCATAGTTCAGAAGTCCATACGAGCCGATTGCGAGCACGGTGCCCAGCAGAAACGCCGGCATCAGCAATTGCATAGCACTGATCCCGGCAGACTTAGCGGCGATGACTTCCAGATCACCCGAAATTCGTCCGTAAACCACGCACACACTCAGCAACAACGTCGCCGGAATTGTGAACGGCAACATGCTGGGAACCACGAAGGGCATGATTTGCAGGATCTGCGCTGGCCCCAATCCGCGGGCCGTCGCTTCCTGAAACACTCCGACAAAAACCAGCATCACAGTGAGCAGGAACACGAGTAACAAAAAAACACGCACGAGTTCGCTCAGGATGTAGCGTTGCAACAGTTTCATCGGCTGATCTCCATGAGTCTGGCACGATGCACCTTCGGCGACAATAAATTACAAGGTCCCTGTGCAAACATCATAAATCCCGCAAACCTGCGGCAACACTCGTGTGGAAAAAGCGGCCTGCAGCAACACTGAAACGGAACGCAGCGTATTCCACCGCTTGAAATGCAGCAATGGCATTCATCTCAGGCAGAAAACTTGCTGAAGTATGCGTTGTTGAGAACA
>JAYSPO010001768.1:0-1403 GCA_043722015.1 Candidatus Kuenenia sp.
GACTAAAGGAATGAATAACGCGCCGATCGGATGCAATCCGGTCGGCCAACTGTCAGGAGGACAACGCCATGACACTCACAGTATTGGGAAATCGGTTTAACGTCGGTCATCTCGTGATCACGCAAGGTGCGCACGAGTTGCCGCAGGATGAAGTGTGGTACAGCCTCGTTCGCCATATGAATGGCGACTGGGGTGATCTGGATGATTTTGACCGGGACGAAAATGACGTCGCACTGGACTATGGCGGGCGACTGATGTCCCGGTACTCAACCCGGAGTGGAACTGTGTTCTGGATTATCACGGAACACGACCGCTCCGTCACCACCATCCTGTTACCGATGGAATACTGATTCTGCGGGATCGGTTTTTGACGCAGGTTTTACACCTGGTTTTTCGCCGGCTGTTTCGTCAGCCGGCACTCTTTGAATGTGCTTCGCCCGGATTGACATCAATGCGGGAGGGGCACGATGGACCGCGCATCGGATCTCTCTATCAACATTCGCGGAACAACAAGGAGAGGAAATGGACGAACAACAAAGGCAACGACAACAACAGGAGCATCAAAAACTCCAGCGTGAGTTCTGGCGAGCTGTGCTTGCCATGAGGAACCACACGATTGTCTCCTGCAAGGCTGACTACTTGGACGACCTGATTACGGGTCGCTCCGTACAAGGCTCATTGTGGGAGGCAATCAACATCGTTGGTGACCATCTCAACAATGCAATTGCTGAGGGATTGCTGGACGATCGTGATTAGCCGCTTCAAAAGGTATGGAGAGAGTGATAGCTCTCCATGCCTCCTTTTCTTCTGAATGTGAAACCAAGTGCATGGCAGACGACGTTATGAAATCCACAGTGAATCAGACACAGGTGACAGCACCTCATCCGAAGCCGATGGTGCTGGTCGGAGCGGGGCCGCTGACCTCTGCCATCTGGAAGTTGGGCAGCGAGCAATCCGGCTGGGGCTACCGCTTCAATGCTGTTCGCCAAACATCCGACAGAGGCCAATTCACCGATCTCTTCCTGCCGACTGACCTCATCCACTTCGTCAAGTTGATTCAGGTATTGGCCGCCGTGATTGCCGACGATGGATGCCTCAAGCAGGCAGACCGAACAACGCTCAGGAACCTCGCAGCACAATTGGATGACTTTCTCAGAGGCGCGACCGTCGAAACAGACGAAGACGCCGCTTCCACCCCCATGAATCAAACAACAAGCGACTCGTAATTCGATTCGAACAAGGGCCGACCGCGTGGCAACTTTACCAATTCATGAATTTCGCAAAGGCCTGATCCGAGTCCGCATCTGGCGCAAGCAAACACGCTCCGTCGTCCGCCACACCGTCTCCGTCGTCCGTCTGTTTCGCAAGAGTAACGTCTGGAACGAATCCACCCGCTTCCACCG
>JAYSPO010001769.1:0-1355 GCA_043722015.1 Candidatus Kuenenia sp.
CTGGCGGAGAGCCTGCTGGAGGTCGGACAGCTCGAACCGGCGCTGAAGGAAATGGAAGCCATTGTTGCTGATGTACGATATGGTGAGATGGAAAAGGAGCGGGCTCTGTTTCATGTGATTGAAATTCGGGCGACGGCTCGAGAGTGGCAGCCTACAACCGTTGCCACAAAGACTTTTCTCGCCGATTTTTCAGCTAGTCCGCTCGCGCCGCAGGTTCGACAGTTCGCTGGCGACGCACTTTTGCAGCAGGGTCATCCGGATGAAGCCATCCAGGTCCTCAATGCCCTGCGGGAGGACATCATCAGTGAAAACGTAAAAAAAGAAGATTGGGTCGATCGCGTCTGGGTCGTATTGGCCGAAGCGGCTTTGGCGAAACAGGAGTATGATCGCATCGATTCGTTGCAGGCGGAATTGAAACAACGAAGTCCGGAATCACCGTTCGCGTTTCAACTCAACGACGTTCAGGGACGCAGGTGGAAACAGCAGGCTCCGCCCGACTTCGTAAAAGCACGGGAATATTTTCAGCGTGTCACCGGAGATCCGCAGGCAACGGGCACAGAAACGTCAGCTCGCTGTCAGTTTCTGATCGCAGAAACGTACGTGATGGAAGCGAATCATGAAACGGCCGCTAAGGAATACTTCAAGGTCTATCTGAACTACGCGGGTCACGATGAACTTCGGGCTCAGGCGCTGTTTCAGGGAGCGTCCTGCCAGGTCGCGTTGCAGAAGACAGAACTTGCCATTCGGGATTTTCAGGAACTGATTAAGGAATTTCCCGGGTCGAATCTGGTCGACAAAGCGCGCGAAGAACTGAAGAAGCTGGGAGCTGCCGGGCCGTAAGCCAAAGCCACCCCGCGCTCGCGGGATGTTAATTTTAACGTAGTGCTCTGTCACGCATCCTTTGATGGGTTGTGTGCCACTGGCTTTGCCAGTGCTCCCCATTTGCAGGAAGCACTGGCAGAGCCAGTGGCACACATCAATACACGACTCACAGAGCAGTAGGGTGCGTGAAGCGGAGCGAAACGCACCATTTGGGAAAGCGTGAGAAACTGGTGTGTTCCGCTGGCGAAGTGTTGATTTAATGGGGTCAGACCCCTTCATGACGGCAATCGAAGCTAAAACCCAAACATCTTTGGCTTCGACTACCGTGAGTAGGGGGTCTGACCCCATTAAATCAACCGAAATCAATATCCGCGAACCATCGGCAATTCATTAGACTGAACACACATCGTGAATCTTCCCTCCGTCAACACACTAAAATCCAGGGATCGGACTTCTGTGACGACTCGAATTTTTGTCATGGCGATCGTCGCCGTTGCTGTGCTGATCACTTGCCAGTCGATGGCGCAGGAAAA
>JAYSPO010001770.1:0-4486 GCA_043722015.1 Candidatus Kuenenia sp.
GTCGGACCAGCAGGATTGCGTGATGTTGTTCGCCTGCAACAACTTCGGGTGCGGCGTCCGGCGGATGCCTGCTGTTGAGCAAACGCGAGAAATCCCGGTCACCAATCTTCAGTCTCAGCAGGTGCGACGGCTCATGCATCACGCAAGAGACATCCACCTGGTAAATTCCCGGCTGCTCGATCGTGATGTCAGCGTCGTGGGATTCAGAAAGTGCGGCCATCCTGAGATTGAAAGCTTCTTCCGGATTCGGAATCGGAGTTCCAGATTCCAGCAGCATCCCGTCGTCGTACCGAGACGCTCGAACGGTCACACGAAAATCGCCGTGGTCCGGAAGTTCACGCAGCGAGATCTTGAAATTTGCCATCGGGCCATACGTATTGGACTCACCAAAGATCTCAGGACTCGGGATTGCAGGCCGAAGCAGCAATCCGCCTGAAACGGCCTGAAACGGTTCGCCCAACGGGTACCCTTCGGTGCCGCGCATGCAGGCGAAGACAGCGTGATAGAGACTGTCAAAGTGCTTCCACTGCCGAATTGTGTCGTTCCCGACATAGCCTTCAATGAAATCAAACTTTGACTGCATCGCGAACGGAGAAAACTCAAACGGCTTTCTCGGCTGCAGTTCGGCCACCACGAAATCAGGCTTACTGAGCAGCAAGTTATTGGCACCAAGGATCAATTCATCTTTGCACGGATCGGGATTCATGCCTTGCCCCAGATCCATACGAAAATTCTGTATCACCGGCTTTGAGTCTTTGTCCACGATGCACAGATCGAGCGACTTCTCGGCGATGTCAAAGTAATACTCCATCTGCAACGGCGACAACCCCAGCACCTGCCCGTTGTTGGCGAAGCCTTCCTTGGACACACCGTCCGGAGGAAGCACTTCCGACAGGTTCTCTTCCAGCTGCAATAGATCACGCATGGTATTTCGATACTGCGACACAGTCAGCCGCCGGACAGCACCATTCTTTTGCGTGTCGCGGGACCTGGCGACGTTCATCGCACGTTCGATCCAGTTCGACAGAAACTCCCGCTCCCCTTTCGTCGGTTGTGCTTCATCCTCTGGCGGCATCGCGCCATCGTCGATCTGCCTGCGAATGTCTCGCCACAGAAACAAATGCCGATCCTGCAGTGAATCATCCAGTTGATCCACTCGAATCCCCGACTTCATGGTGTCCGCGTTGTGACATCGCAGGCAATGCTTTTTCAGCAATGGCTGAACCTGTTGAGTGAAGGCTTCGGCAATTGCGAGGTCCGCAAAATTCTGTTCCGGTGCGGAAACCGTCTGAGCGGCAGCAACGCCTGCAATGTGCCAGGCCGCAATCACCATCACGGTGAAACCATGGCAAAGGAAAATAAATCGCGGGTGGACAGGCATCAGTTCCTGTTTTCGTCCTGGAGCCCTGGGGATGGATCGTGACAGGACTGGAGTCCGTAGAATTCCAGGCAACAGTCCGCGACGGTACGGGTACGCAGATCCGTAGGCTACATCCGCCAACTGCGATACTCAAGTCATGCAGGTGACATACCATAGCCAGAGCGCAGTCGGCGATTTCGGTAAGTGCTGCTTGCCGAGCAGGACTTCGCGGCCAGCGACGAGTCGAGGTCGAAAGGACGGCCACGCGGCGACGTGGAGCGGATGTGCGACTCAGGGAGGAATGCGGTGCATGGCACCGTCGCAGAGCACTTTGCGATGTAGAGCAAGTGCCATGCAAACTGCTGGCCCTTTGGGCCGAAACAGAAGAACTCCGAATCTGGCCACACCTCGCAAAGCTTTCGCGGCAGGACACCGCGACTGTGATTTAACTGGCTTGCGCGCAAAGCCCGCGCCAGGATTCATTCGTTTGTCAGCCATTCGTTTGTCAGCCATTCGTTTGTCAGCCATTCGTTTGTCAGCCACCCGTTTGTCAGCCATCCGTTTGTAAGACTTTCCGTTGCGTCGTATGCCAGCGAAGTTTTCACAACCGAATGGGGACAACCGAATAAGGTCAGGGCTGGCCATGAACCTTTTGCCTGCGGCAGGCTTGGCTGCCAATTGAAGCGAGGGTGCGAGATGTGGAACCACGAATGAACACAAATAAACACGAATGGAAAGCCGAACATTCGTGTTCATTCGTACTATGTGAGTGCGCGTTCCATGTTGAACAGGAGGAAACAGAGAGGAACAACAACTCAACACGAGCTCTGTGATTTCTCCGTTCCCTCCTGTATAGAACAACCATGATTCGACGTGTATTCCAGGTTGAATCATCCAGTTTTCGGAGTGTGGTTTTCTACCGCTCGCCTCACAAACGTCGCGACACGCTATCGGGCATCGAGAATGCCCATTTCCTGGCCGTTGACCGGATCAAGCCGTCTGACCTCGACAAGTTTCCAATCTGCGCCGACGTGTTTCCAGACCGTTTGCCAGCGTGTGAACACACGGCTGATCATGTCGCCGTGATTGATTTTAAGCGTTCCATTCGCACGCAGATGAGCGTCCGCTGTCTGTCCATCGTCGCGGACAGTCACTTCCAGATCTTTGATGTGAAAATCCTTTGTCAGAGTCACCATATTTAATCCTTCCGCTGCTGTTTCGCGCAGTCTCGGCGACTCGTCCGCAATGCAGCCATTGATCGCATCCTGATTGCGATCCCGAAACGCATCCAGCATGATCTGTAACCGACCTTCGACTTCTTCGCCGGGCGTCACGATCGCCGACTCGACCAAATACAATCCCACCACAGCCAGCAGGCAAACGACAGAGACAGCGCGGCCTTTCGGTGCTCCTGAAATCAATGCAACCATTGCTGTTCCGGCAAGAAGGAGCAGCAACGGCCACGGGTTTTCGGTGAGCCAGGACATGAGCAACCTCCTTATTTCGGAACTCGTTGTCGTTTAATGTAGGAAACGAGATCCTGCTCCATTTCGTCTGGCAATTTTCCAAAAGCCGTCAGGAATTCCTGAGTTCGTTCTTCCGCAGTCAGCCCAACCATCGGCTTCCTCTGCATAAGGTTGCGCAGAAACTTCTGCATCCCGCTCTTTTCGTCGCGCACCAGGTAGTGAGTTAAGGCCCAGGCTTTGGCATACGCCGCCGGCATTTCTGCGGCATTCAGAAAGGCGGAATCAGATTCAATCAGAGTGTTCATGCCTCCGGAAACCTGATTGGCCTCGACGAGTTTCATGAATGCCGGCTGATGGCGGGGATTTACCAGTCCGGGGCGATTCCAGAGCAACGACGATCGCGACGAAGCAGTTTCAAAGTACATCGCCAATCCCTCGGAAATCCAAAGCGGGTTGTCCGCCATCCGCACCTGGAGTCCGGAATTGAATGCCAGTTGATGCACCGCTTCATGCACGACCGTTGCAACCTGCAGCGGTTTTTCCGCCAGGCGTCTACGAATTGTGGACGCCGACCGGATTGATCGATCACCGGTCAGATCCAGAAGCAATGTCTGATTGTCTGTGACGGAATAGTAGCCAGGCGTATCTGCAAACGAAATTTCAGGATGTTGTTTGGCCGAAAACGCCTGAAATTCAGAACTGCTTGCAAAGATCACGATCGGCAGCCTGAACGCTGGCTCCGTCACCTCGATCTTCTGTTCAGCCATAAAGAGGAAGTACTGATCGAACACAACTTCCAGCAACTTGCCCAAAAATTCAACATACTCCGAGGCGGAGTTGGAACAGAGAACGTAGTGCTCGGTCTCCGTGATTTCAAAACCGGCAGGAACCTGCTGTAAGAGATCCGTGGCAAGTTCTGCCGACGTAAACGGCACAAATGGTTCCCGAGTATCCTCGCGAGACTGTAACTGTCGGGCCGAGACCTGATGCAGCCTGCCATTTCGTTCTTCCAGCAGCAAGGCACTGTTTGGAATCTCAGCCACAATCCGACCTGTCAGGACAGTCGACTTCCGCTCTCCAACTGTGATCTTCCATGTCGATTCGTCATCACCGGAGCAAGGATGCAGCGTCGTTGTCAGGAAACAATAGGCGACGATGATCGAGAGTCGAAGAATCATGGCGTGGACTGCAGGAAGATTTCATGCGAAACGGGACGGCGCAGCTGATGCATCGAACTTCCAGCCCCTGTTGCAACACTGCAAACTCCTGAGGATACAGAGCCCAACAACAGCGACCAACAGGATGTCTTCATCTGGGCTTAAGTCTATCCGAGAATATCCCCCAAAGCGAGCATCGTGCGGCCCGCACAACGGTAGGGGTGCAGTCTCCGATTTCGGTAGGTACTGCTCGCAGATCTCATCTTTGCCAGGTCTTTCTGTCCCAGCCCAAAAACGTAATCGGAGAAATTGATAACTGGCTGAGAATTCAGCACTTATGTCAAATGTGACGTCGGGCCTTCGGCGGCTGCACCTTCGACACGGTCGCCAAAAGGGCGTAAAAGAAACAACGGCCCGCTGCAAAGCTAAGCTGCGGAATTCGCGCGTCCGCCACCGTCAATGCGACGTTTTAGAAGCGAAAACGTTCGGGGCAAAAAAATGCA
>JAYSPO010001771.1:0-3297 GCA_043722015.1 Candidatus Kuenenia sp.
TCAATGCTACCGACTGCCTGCAAGGCCCGCACTTCCGGTGTCGGTGACTTACCCACAACATAGAACCTTGCGTCCGGGTAGCGCTGACGAATCTGCGGCCACACATTCTGAGCGAACCAGATCGCGGCGTCTGCGTTTGGTTTGTAATTCATCACACCCACAAACGCGCAGGAATGAGGCTCAATCGCGCTGCCCGGCTGCGGCGCAAAATAATCATAATCGACGCCGTTGCTGACCGCAGCAATGCGATCCGTCGGGCAAAACGCCCGGAACAGATCACGTTCCGCTGCGCTCACGACCAAGAGACGATCGCAGGTAGCGGCCAGACGACATTCGACAGTCCGGAGTCGCCGTCCTTCGGTGCGATACACCCACGACATGGGAAAACTCTCAGCCCGCGCATAATCCAGCCACTTCTGGCTATCCACGTCGATCAGATCGACCCAGCGCTTCGTGTCGGCTTTGACGCATGGCGGAAACAGATAACGGGCAACTCCGGACGACGACGCCAGAACCGCATCATAGGTTGTCCTGCCACTCCACTCGCGAATCACTGCAGCTAGAGCGGGCGAATCAAACAGGCCCTCTGTCATGGTCCGGCCACGCAGCATCGAGAACGCGCCACGCACATAGCGGCCACGACCGGAATGCGGAACCACCGCCAGTTGATTCGTGACTCTGCGAAGTGCCTGCAACGTATCACCGGAAGCAGGTTCATCAGCAAGACACGCCAGATCAACTGACGCGCGGCCTGCGAGGAACTTGAGCACATTCCAGGTTCGAATTCGATCGCCGCGATCCGGCGGAAAGGGAACTCGGTGAGTCACATACAGAATTCGCGAGGTCATGTGTCAGATAATTTCGTTCAGGATGTAGCGGTCGCGTGCAGGCTGCGTGTGGTGCCCGCCGACGGGGCGATTTCTGCTGGCAGGATCTGATCCAGAACCGCCGTCATCGTGGTAAGCCGAAACTCGCTCAACATTTGCATGAGTTTCGGGGCGGTCGTGGACAGATTCTGGTAATGTCGGAATCGCGATTTTAACGAAGCTGAAATACGCGGCTGATCGACGTCCACTTCCCAGGGATGCAGATACACGTTGAGCGGTCTGCCTGCGGAGCGAATCTGTCGTAGCAGTGTCGCCGTCAAATGCCACGGAAACAATCGCAGATATCCACCGCCGCCAACAGGCACTGTCATACCCGCAACCGTGGCTGCCATGCCTGGAAACTCGCGAATCGGACCGCTCGACGTGGGAATAATGTGCGGACTCTTCGGCGATCCGGGAATTCCGTAGCGATCATGCCGCGTCGGATAGATGCTGGAATCCGTCTCGAAGCCTTCCTCCGCCAGAATATCCAACGCCCAAAGTGACCGCAACGTGATCGAGAAACTCGGCGCCCGAAACAGGCGAACGGGCTCGCCCAGAATATTCTGCAGCACATCACGAGACTGAATCAGATCGGCTCGAAAACGTGCCGGTCCAAGTTCGTAGACCAGTTGATGCCATTGACTGTGACAGCCGATTTCGTGGCCTGCCGCGCGAATTTCTGTGACCAGGTGCGGGTATCGTGCAGCCACCCAACCGAGAATAAAAAATGTGCCGAGCGTGGATTGCTTCGCGGCAATCTCCAGAATTCTCCGGGTGCTGTTTTCAACACGGCAGTCGTATTGATCCCAGTCGTCCGGCTTGATCACGGATGCAAAGGCGGAGACGTGAAAATAGTCTTCCACGTCAACCGTGAATGTTCCATCGACTGTTTGCGGTGAGTTGGTCATGTTCAACCTTGCGGCGGCGATCAGGCCTGAAACAAGCGACAGTCATTTGGAGTGCGGCGACTTGTCGCCGCTTTGCCTTTCCAACACGGCCATTATGTCAATCGGCACGGGAAAAAGGGAACACGCCATTTCAATTTCAGATGAAACCGGCAGAACATATTACCGTCGTTCCCAGCGCGAAATGACCTGAAAAAGAAAGCGGTGACAAGTCACCGCACTCCACAGGTCGGCTACAGCGAATTGCCTACATGTTCGTCATTGGGACGACTTCCTGTTGATAACCATACGTCTGGCGCTGGAAGTCCGAATCGGCACCGACCATGATTGCACCCAGCAACGGAATCTGCAAGCTGCGCAGTGAATCGCGTGCCTGAGTGACATACTGCACGCGGCTGTAATCTTTGCGAGTCGCCAAAAGTACGATGTCGGCATTTTGAGCCAGCATGGATGGTTCGGCGACAAACAGCAGCGGCGATGTATCAATCACGACAAAGTCGAAACGCGATTTTAACTGCTGAATCAGCCCGCGACCGCCGTCAATCGACAGCAACTGAAGGACACGCTGATCCACAATGCCGGCGCCGATGAACGTCAGGCCCGGTGCCTGAGTCTGCTGTCGGATGTCATCAATCGTGGCATCGCCGCGAAGGAGTTCACTGATGCCCGGTCCTTGCTTGCCGCCGACCATCAGATGAGCCGAAGGACGTCGCAGGTCGCAGTCGATCAACGCCACCCGTTTGCCGGTGCGAGCGAGACTGGCGGCCAATTGACATGAGACTGTTGTCTTGCCTTCGTTGGCCGATGCACCCACGATGAGGATCGATGCCGGACGCGCCGGATCAATATGGCGCATTAGAAACGTGCGCACCACGTCCATCGATTCAGTGACTGCGCGATTCCATTCATCATAGTCGACTTTCCCCGCGAGGATTCCCAGACCCAGCAAACCGCCGCGATCCGGTGACGGAATCGTTCCGATCAGACGCAGACCGACTTCGCTGGATATATCCGTGGCCGCTCCGATCCGATAGGAAAACCATTCAAACAGTGTGAAGCCGCAGACGATGCAACCCAGCACACCAAATCCGGCCATCGTTGAAAGTTGTGTCTTTTTCTTGATCTCTCGTTCTTCCGGGATGTTGGCTTCCTGAACGGAACTGATTCGATCAGGAGCGTTGAGTTCAACTTCCTGCTCGCGAATCTGCTGCGCCAGCGATTCCCGCATCTTGACATCGGGATCAATCTCCCGCTGTTCACGCTCCAGATCGATCATCTGCAGATTCTTTTCGTTGAACAGTTTTTCCTGTGCGGCAATTTCAACAGCAACCGCATCGCGGAGTTTTTTAAGATAGATGACGCGAGAAAACGGGGCGGCTGAGGCCGTCCCATTCGCACCGGGAACGGATCCACCGCCCAACATGCCAAGCAGCAGTTTCTCGCGTGCACGCCACGCCAGGAGGTCAGGATGGTTTGGATTCCGGGTGTTGGCTTCGAATTGCGCAATCTTCAGATGCAGCACC
>JAYSPO010001772.1:0-2214 GCA_043722015.1 Candidatus Kuenenia sp.
GATCTAAATCCACGACGTCGGCCTGGAAACAGGTCGACACAAGAGCCGCAGATCCGGACGTCTGCAGCACACCGCCCCACGACACCAATCTGCAACCAGAAACCCCCGAACATGCATGTCCTACAACCTGATTCGACATCCACGCTGAAGCGTGAATCGCAGACCCTGCGCAGATTTAATTCCTTAAGCAGTTAGAATTGATCGCTTGTTTGAGGATTAGTTGATGGCATCGACACCTGCAGCAGCCCCGCTGCATGGATCAAAGTCAGCTGTTGAGCGTCGTGAGAACTCTGAAAACAGAAAATGGTCGGGATTCAAATCGATGAAGAGTAGTCGAACACTTTTGGACCTGACGACTCATTAACCCAGGAGCATGCCGGCGTAGCCGACGACTCGTGTTTTGTCACCGCTGACGTCCGCGCTCGTGGCGTAGCCGGTGCGTTCGGTGTGAGTCAGTTGGTTGAGACATCTCAGGGTTTCCATCACGATCACAGCAGGCAGGACTCCACACATACTGATATTGTGCGACCTGACGGTGTCCAGCAGCCTGGCCGGGTCGAGAGATCCCATCGCGGTCAGAGCCAGCTCGTCCAGTTCGCGATTACGAAGATCGGTAGCGAAATGGTTCATGTCACTGGAAATCACGAGCAGCGGTGCCGAGGGCAGTTCGGTAATTACGGCAGCCAGTTGCTGGCCGAAACGGCGGCATTGTTCCAGACTGCCACCGCCGATGGCGATCCCGACGACTTTGACCTGCGGAGCCAGGCGAGCAAGCAAGGGCAGTTCCACTTCAATGGCATGTTCGCGAGCATGTGCGGCGGCATCCAGCTGCAGTCCGTCAATGCGATCGGCCAGCAGCCCGGCCAGCCGAGTATCGGATTGCAGCGTGACTCCCGGCAACTGCCAGACGTCGTGCGGAGCAACCGCCCATTCAACTCCGTATGGCGTGTGTTTGGGGCCGATAATGATCACAGTGTCCGGAATCCGGATGCGTTTCAGAACGCCTCCCGCGATGCGTCCGGAATAGATCAGTCCTGCGTGTGGAACCATCACTGCCGGCCATTGCTCTTTGACTTCCGGAACCTTGCCAATGCACTCATCGACCAGTCGTGACAGGCCTCCGGCATCGCCTGGATAAAATGTTCCTGCCACACCGGCTGGCCGCACCGACTCGCCGGTCTGAGGCTGAGGCACAGTGGAATTCAGCATGTCCGGCGCGCTGCAGCGAATGGCAAAGCTACTGACGGTGGCGATCGATGGATCGGCAACCTGTGCCAGACTGGCCGCCTTCTGCAGCAGTTCTCCGGCCGAAGACTTCGGATTGAAGCACCATGCTGTTTTGCGTGATTCCGTGACGATGACGGCTCGCTGTTGAGGATCAAGGCCCGCGACATCCGCAGACTGCAGCGTGCCGTGCAGAGCCGGTTCCACAAACAGAGCGAGATCTGCCTTCAGGCTGCGGCAAAACTCGGGACTGGCGTTGTTCTTCTGCAGCCATTCGGCGGCCGCCTGAGTCAATTGCAACAGTGTCGATTGCAGCGCCAGACCTCCGCGAAACAGGATCCGTGAAAACGTCGCCAGCGGCCCGGATTGCGGAACAGACAACTGCAAAGCGATCCCATCGACGGTACCGTCAGGGTAACTTGCGGGAAAGCAGCCCGGAACCGCTCCCTGCACCAGTGCCAGCAGGTTATTCCGGACGAAGCCAGCCAGCGTCTCCACCTGATCCTGGCGACAGGGAAAGGCGGCTTCAATGGCGGTCGCAGAAAGCAGGGATCTGTCAAAGTCGCCCTCGATCATGCGACCTTCAAATCGCTGCAGGAGGGCATCCGGATCCTGCCATGCAGTTGATGGCAGACCGGCCTTGCGACACACATGATCGAGGAAAGTCTTTGCATCCAGACCGTGTTCGGTGGCGACGCTGGGCAGCAGCAGCCCGGCTTTGTTGTGTTGCTGAATTCGCAGGCCGTGGCGGCCTGGTTCCACCTCCGCGATTCGGTCGTCGCCGAGGACAGTGATCGTTTCGAAATTGAACAGCAGCGTCACGTCCAGTGTCAAATGCGGCAATTCAGACAGGGAGACCGGAGGAAACCGGTGGTCGTCGGTGGCTGTGCGCGCGGCCGACTCAGCGAGGGCGTAACTCAGTGACATCGGCTGCCCCTGCATTCCGCAGCATCCTCGCAGTTGCCCGTTTCGCTTGAGTGTCACAAAGAC
>JAYSPO010001773.1:0-1612 GCA_043722015.1 Candidatus Kuenenia sp.
CTTTGAATGGACTGAAGAAAAGTTTCAGATTCGTTTCTCATTACGGTAGTTGCACTTCATGTCTCAGGAAACTATTGCGTCCGAAAATCGTCAGTCGGCACTTGAGCGAATCGCTCAGGTGGAATCGTTGCGCTGGAAGAAATTTTCGGTACTGGACGATGGATTTGTCTGTCTTGTGGACGTCATGGGAGACGACAGCAGCATTGTCCAGGCCGCGCGTGTCAGTTACGGTGAAGGGACAAAGAAAGTCAGCGACGACCGAACGTTGATTCGCTATCTGCTGCGGCACAGGCATACGACTCCATTTGAAATGGCCGAAATCAAATTTCTGGTGCGTGTGCCAATGGACTGCTGGCGGCAGTGGGTGCGGCATCGGACAGCAAATATCAACGAATACAGCACGCGCTACTCGCTGGCAATTGATGCGGCACAAACGACGGACCCCGGCGAATGGCGGACCCAGGCAGAGGCCAACCGCCAGGGCAGCGGCGATTCGCTGCCTGCCGAACTTGGGCAGCGGCTGACGCAGGAAGAAACAGAACTGCAGTCGAAAATCCGTGACGTCTATCAAGGCCGCATTTCATCGGGAGTCGCCCGGGAACAAGCTCGTAAGGACCTGCCATTGGCGACTTACACTGAAGCGTACTGGAAAATTGATCTGCACAACCTGCTGCATTTCCTGGCGTTGCGGATGGACAGTCATGCTCAGCTGGAAATCCGCCAGTACGCGACGACGCTTGGTGAGCAGATCGTGGCCCCGCTTTTTCCCATCGTGTGGGAAGCATTTCTCGATTACCGCATGCAGTCCACGTTTCTGACACGCCTGGATTCCGGCGTCATCCAGCGCTTATCCGCCAGCGCCGCCGCCGCCGGCATCGCACCGCCATTTTCAGACGCCGCCTTTATGGCTGCTCAGGACCCAACATGGGTCGCCCTCAACCGCAGCCGCGAACGCGACGAATGCCGATCCAAGTTGCAAGGTCTGGGACTGTTGGTGAAGGGACCGGAGTAATTTGCAGGTCGCTCTTTTCTCAAACTCCAAAATCACGGAGCTTTCCAGGGATCTTTCGCATCCATTGGCTTGAACCGTATGGAAAATCCCGGATTTCCCGATAAGGTTCCTGAACTTCGCGTTTCAATGAGTTCACGAACGTCGCAAACTGCGGCACTTGTGAGCGTAGCTCAGTTGGTAGAGCAACGGACTTTTAATCCGTAGGTCCTGGGTTCGAGTCCCAGCGCTCACATTGAAAAACACGAGTGTTTTAGAGGGTTTCCGAGTTTTTCGGAGACCCTTTTTTCGTTGGTGTCACCTCAAGTGTCACCTCAGCAACGGAAAACGGTTCCAGTCCTGCCAGCATTGCTGCCGTCTCATCCGCCTGGATCCCGACGTAGAACTTTTCAGTTGTCGTCACGCTCGCATGGCGGGACTGATCGCAGGAACTCGGCAAAATCCGGAGACACCGGAAATGTTCGATCCTGACCGCCCTTTTCCGCTTCGAGCTGGATCAGCAGCATTACGAACTTACCGGACATGTCGATCCGGATGCCATCCTCCCATTGAGCCCACGTTAAACTGAGTGCCTCACCTGGTCGCAGGCCGGACAACTGCGAA
>JAYSPO010001774.1:0-5449 GCA_043722015.1 Candidatus Kuenenia sp.
GGATCCTTGCGAATTGCATCGGCACAGTCTTCGCGTTCTTTCTTTGATGCCTGAGGCCCCATCAGAATGCCGTAACCGCCCGATTCGTTGGTGGGTTTGACGACCAGTTCGTGCAGATGGCTGAGCACATAATCGAAGTCAGATTTCACGGAACACAGATACGTTGGCACGTTTTTCAGGATGGCATCTTCGCTCAGATAGTAGCGAATGATCGCCGGCACATACTGATACACGGCTTTGTCATCGGCCACGCCGGTTCCCGGAGCGTTCGCCAGCGTCACATTGCCGCTGCGGTACGCGCGCATCAGTCCTCGCACACCCAGCATGCTGTCAGCGCGGAAAACTTCAGGATCAATAAAGTCGTCGTCGATGCGGCGGTAGATGACATCCACGCGCTGCGGTCCGCGTGTGGTCTTCATCCAGACCATGTCTTCATCATCGACAAACAGATCAGTGCCGTTTACTAATTCGACGCCCATCTGCTGAGCCAGAAACGAATGTTCGAAATACGCAGAATTACAAACTCCCGGAGTCAGCACGACAGCCGTTGGCGCGGAAATATGGGGTGGTGCCGTCTTGAGCAACGTCTCCAGCAATCGCTCGGGATAATCTTCAATGGACGCGATGATTGAGCCGTAAAACACTTCCGGCAGCACGCGTTTCATGATTTCGCGGTTTTCCAGCACGTAGCTGACGCCTGACGGACATCGCAGATTGTCTTCCAGCACGTACATCGTGCCGTCGTGATTTCGCACAAGGTCGGTGCCAACCACATGCGTCCAAACGCCGCCCGGAGGACGAAAGCCCTGACACTCCGGACGATACGTCTTCGCAGTTTTGACAAGTTCTTCCGGGACGACGCCGTCCTTCATAATCTTGCCATCGCCGTAGACATCGTCCAGAAACAGATTCAGCGCTCGAATGCGTTGCTTGAGTCCGGATTCGATGATCTGCCATTCGTCCCACGCGATCGGACGTGGCACGACATCGAAGGGCCAGACTTTTTCGTTGCCGTCATTGTGCCCGTAGACGGCGAAGGTAATGCCCTTTTCGAGCAGCTCTTCTTCGGCGTGTCGCTGCCGTTCCGCAAGCATCTCGGCCGACAACGACGCAAGACCGTCCGACAGCGCAGGATGTCGTGGGGTGCCTGCAGACGTCAGAAGTTCATCAAAATTTCCAGCAGTCTCAATCACGTCCTCAAGTTCTCCACACGAATCTGTGCGTGGTTGTCACGAATCTAGGCAGTATGTACTCAAAATGCACAGAGTCCAGGCATTGGTGCATCCTTTTCACAATACGTGTGAACAGAAGGCAACATTCGTGCCACGCAGGGTGTCGCTCTGAAATTTGGTTTATTCTGCTTTGGTCACTCCCGAATTCAGTCCAAAGGCTTTAGATTGCTGATGGAATAGCACGTCCTGAGTTCCTGGAGCATTGGTGTGACGGCAAAAAAATCACCATCGAACGATGGCGAGCAGAACTTCGGATTTCTCAGTTCGGACGATCAGACAGAATCGACCGACAATGGGCTCCAGGCAGAGACATTTGAAACATTTAGTGCACCGGATGCAACTCCAGAGCGAGCTGTGGAGCAGCCTGCCACTACGAACACACTACAGGACTCCGTCGATGCCCCTGTCGCACCTCCGGCAACGGGCACGCATCGGCCAACCAGCAATTCGTCCGCGCCAGACATCGCGCAACTTCCTGCAACTTCCACAGATCATGTCAGTCGCAAATTGTTTGTCGGAGTCGCAGGGTATGCAATCGCTTTGACGCTGTTGCTGCTGGGATTGCTGTTCACCGGCCGTATGTCTCTCTTTGGAAATCATGCCCTTGAGAGCCTGCCCGATCTACGGCCGTTGGCACCGAACGAATTTCGCAAGGTACCCGACGGAGCGGAATTGCCGGCTGGCCATGTTATGCGACTCGGCGAATCACGGCGGTTTGGCGACGTCGTGGTGACGTCCGTGCGAGTTACCAGAGAGCCGTTGCAGTTCCAGGGATTTTTGTCCGGAGTGATCGAAAAGAAACTCACAACGACGCCTGTACTGAAGTTGTGGCTGACGTTTGAAAACGTTGCCGATGACTATGCGTTTCCTCCGTTCGATGCGGGCCTGATGTCAAATCGCACACCCGCTGATTCGAAAGACGCTGCGACACTTGCGAATACCTTTCTGACGATCGGCATTCCGTCCGGTGATTCTGACACCACTCGGAGGCTAAACTTCCTGCACACCATGGACAGCAATTTCGTCATCGTGGGGCAGGAATCTGCAAAAATCCTGCGGCCCGGCGAATCGCTCACGACATTCGTGGCCAGCAGTGATGAAGAGAGTGACTTCAGCGCTGCAGAAAGTACACCGTTCGTGTGGCGAGTTCAGTTCAGAAAAGGCGTGAATGTGTCCAGCGGTCACGGAGTTACAACGCTGATTGATCTTAAGTTCTCCGGAGCAGAAGTCGCTGCCGCCGGTTGAGAAACGTTTTATGTTTTATGTACGATGGACATTCATGTCCGTCGCACTGCCCTGAAACACTGTCGCAGCGAAGTTTATTGCATCTTGAAAGCCGTTCAGAAACGCGATGGTGTCTGGCGAGTATCTCGGACATGAATGTCCAAGCTACGCGAAACGCAGCTTTGGACCGAGCTTCAGGAACTCGGCCCGTTCCACCGCAGAACTAAAAATGCATTCCGAAAAGACTCATCCACATTCGCAGGCAGCAGAATATTGCGATGCGCGACTTGTCGCGGATGCGGTGAGACGTGTTCGTGACCTGTTGCCGATGTCCGACGATCATCGTCCTGTCATCGGCGTGATTTTGGGATCGGGACTTGGGTCAGCGGCCGATCGGTTGCTGGCGGCAGGCGGCAGATCGCTCGCGTATTCAGCCATTCCGGGAATGCCGTTGCCACATGTCGCCGGACATACCGGACGGCTGGTGCTGGGGCGGATCGACGGTATTTCCGTGGCAATGCTGCAGGGCCGCATTCACTGCTACGAAGGTCATTCAATCGCAGTCGTCGAATTCGGGACTCGCCTTTTGCATGCGATGGGCGCTCACGCCTTGATTGTGACCAATGCGGCTGGTGGAATTCGAGGCGATTTCCAGCCCGGCAATCTGATGCTCATCACCAGTCACCTGCGACCACTGGCGACAGTTTTTGGAACCCGGAATCCGGATTTCCGCCATGCGGAATCAACTGAAACGACTGAACTCGCGGATGGCAGATGTGCTGGATTGCTCTCAATGCACGATCGGCTGTGGAACGAAGACCTGCGGCAGCAAGTCCGTCGTATTAAATCGTCGTTACAGATCCACGAAGGTGTGTATGCGATGATGACCGGTCCGAATTACGAGACGCCTGCTGAAATTCGCGCGATGCGACGACTGGGGGCAGATGCCGTCGGAATGAGCACCGTGCCTGAGGGCCTGGTGGCCGCCGCGCTGGGCATGCGAGTGCTGGGTGTTTCGTGCATCACGAATGTCGCCGCAGGGCTTTCCACTGTGTCTCTCAACCACGCCGATGTCACAGCCACAGCTGCCGCCATTGAAGTTCCATTTGCTGATTGGCTGTGGGACGTGATCGGCGTGATCGGCAGATAAGACTTAGATCTGGTCAGCGGCTCGCCTGTCGGATCGCCCATGCTGCCAGCAGCTCTCGATTGATTTTCACATTGTGCCGCGTATCGACGGGCAGACTGCGATGAAACAGCATGCGACTGATATTCGACGTCAGCGGATTTTGAGCCCCCAATTGCAGCAGCTCATCACGCAGTTGCCGCCGATGCCGTTCCGACGCAGGAAATTTTCCGGATTCCGGTTCGGCCACGATCACCGGAATCTGCTGTCCCTTTGCGCCGATTCCAACCAGAGCACAGCGGTAGATGGCAGGATGATTATTGAAGATCGCTTCGCAACAGACGGAATACATCGGGCCGGTCAGTGTGGAAACGATGTGCGCTTTGCGACCACAAAACCACAGGCGACCGGCGTCGTCAAAATAGCCAACATCACCCATGCGATGCCAGAACGAATCACCATCTTTGATCTTTGCCAGTTCCGTCGCATCCGGTCGCTGGAAATACTCCCGTGTTGCCACCGGGCCGCTGACAATAATTTCACCGATCTGACCGTTGGCAAGGCTGACTGTGTTCTGAATCTCAGGCAGCACATCCGGACTGGCCTCAATGATGCGAACGCGCATCGTGTCAAAGACATGTCCGACACAGGTACCCTTTCCGATTGCTGTCAGCGCTGCGGATTCTTTAAGAACTTCGCGTGCTGAGATCGATGCCACGGGCAGGCATTCCGTCGCACCGTAGGGCGTAAAAAAATCAGCAGATGAATTCAGGGCGTTGGTCATCCGCTGCAAAACGTGATTTGGCACTGGTGCTCCGGCAGACAGGATGCGTCGCAAAGTCGGCAACATGATTTTTTGCTCCTCACAATAGCGACCAACACGGTTCCATAATGCCGGCGACCCATAGGCTTGTGTCACGTTCTGAGATTCAATCGCTTCGACGATTCGCTCCGGGATGACGGCTGCTGGTCGGGTCGGGTCCATATCCGGAATCACAGACGTCACCTGCATCGCAAGGTTGAATAACGAGAACAGCGGAAATCCGGGAAGGTCCACTTCTCCAGGCTGGATCTGATAGCGATCCCGGATCAAGTCCACCTGCGCGTTGAACATTCCGTGTTCGTAGTGAACTCCTTTGGGTGGCCCGGTGCTGCCGGAGGTGAAGATAATGGCTGCCGAATCCTTTGCCTTCGTGGCTGGCATCGAGACCGCAGATCTTCGTCCGCGGTCCACAAGCTGCCGATATGATTCACACCCCAGGCGACGTGTTCGCGGACCAACGATAACGTTGAACCGCGCATTACGGAATCGCCATGGCATCAGACGACGGACAACATGCACCGGCGTAATTGCCACGAAGCCATCGGGATTGACTGCGTCCAGGCAACGGAGGACACTCAGCTTTCCCATCCCGGGATCGATCAGCGTGCAGCAGGCTCCCGCCCGCATAATCCCGAATGTCAACGCAATGAATTCAATCGACGGTCGCACCATGAGTACGATTCTGTGTCCGACTCGAACACCAGGTTCGATCAGGCCACGAGCAATGGCATCAACCTCTGCGTCCAGTTGTTGAAACGTCATGTGCGTCCATGCAACTCGCCCTGCCGCGTCTCGTGCTTCCGGGAACACCACCGCGCGTTGGTTGGGAACTATTGCCGCAGAAATTCTCAGCCGGTCCGCGATATTGAATTTGTCGTCAGCCATGCGATTACATATGCCATGCAAAAAAATGATCAGTCTCGTAATGACGAGTCGTCAGATCGTACAGGTCCGGCAAGGATGACCAAAGATTCACGCAAGTCAAACCAGCGAGACTTTTTCGCGTTTATCGAATTTATCCGGCGATGCGCCTTCGACCGGCGA
>JAYSPO010001775.1:0-8985 GCA_043722015.1 Candidatus Kuenenia sp.
GGGGAAATCCTCGATAGTCTGACGAAGCATCACCTGGATGAGCGGACGCTGGTGATCTTCATGTCAGACAACGGTCCGTTTCTGTCGTACGGCGATCACGCAGGTTCAGCGGGCGGACTTCGCGAAGGCAAGCTGACGTCGTTTGAAGGCGGCGTGAGAACTCCCTGCCTGATGCGCTGGACCGGGAAAATTCCCGCAGCCACCGAATGCAGCGAACCCGCTGGCACCATCGATCTGCTGCCGACGATTGCTGCTCTGGTGGACGGACAACTATCGGATCGCAAAATTGATGGCAAAGACATTCGCCCGCTGTTGTTTGGAGACACCAACGCGAAGTCACCACACGATGCGCTGTGCATCTACGCGGGTGACGAATTGCAGGCCGTCCGCAGTGGCGAATGGAAGCTGCATTTCGCCCATGATTACCTGACCGCCGCCGGTCCGCCGGGCCGCAATGGCAAGCCCTCCAACTTCGAAAACCTGAAACCCGCCTCGATCACACAATCCGGCATCCACGGCATCGCCAGCCGCCACGGTTACGAGGTCGCCCACACGGACCTGGCCCTCTTCAACATGAAGATCGATCCTGGCGAAAAGACCAACATAGCCGATCAATATCCCGACGTGGTGGCTCGTCTGAGCAAACTTGCCGAAGGGATTCGCAGTGAACTGGGCGATGAGTTGACGGGCACGAAGGGTACTGAGATCCGCGCGGCCGGGAACAGAGCAGTGAAGTAAAAATCGTTTAACCGCGTGGGCCACGCCCCGCGTTTCGTATTTCAAATATCAAATATCAAATTCGAAATTTCAATTAGAACAATCGCGGCCCGCTGGGCACGCGGTTAGACAAGCCAATGCCTACCGCGTCCGTGTAGCTTCAACGCAGTTCTGGAGACAAAGGCTCATCACGCGGAGCGTGATGGCGACGTTGAATACATCCTGAGCCAGCGGAGTTTTAGAAACGCAGCGCTGCCGTATACGCTTCCCAGCGTTGTTTGAACTCGTCCATGTCGTCCGTGCCGAGGACATTCTGAAGTGTCTTGTATCCGGTTGGATCGGATGCGACGTTCTCACGGAATTCGTGGTAGAACTTGACCAGCAGTCCCTGCTCCTGTAGGTAGTAGCACAGATAGCGGGCCTGCGAATAATTCGTCCCTGGATCTTCTTCGTAGAATTCATGACGTGTCGTGCTGCACAGCGTTTTGAAAGCCGGGACGCGCTGATCGGCAATTGCTTCCTTTAAGCCATTGAGTCGCCAGTTCGTGCTGCCCTGAATGTGCCCGCGTTCGTCTCGAGATTGTTCATACAGCGATGCCAGGCCTTCGTTAAACCAGGACGGGCAGTCCGGGAAATTGGCTTCTATGAACGGATGCACGATCTCGTGGACCAGAGTCCCGCCGCCCGTGCTGATGTTCATCACCAGCGCCTGGTCGCTCGACGAATAGTAGCCAAACGGAGTGCTCGGTTTTTTCCCGAATAACCTGACGCAGTTTTCTTCATAGCTGTCCTTGTCGCGGAACAGCCAGATATCGACGATGTGTATCGGATCTTTCGTGAAATAGTCTTTCTTCAGTCGGTTGACGGCCCATTGCACTGTGTGCGTGGAGTGCTGTTGCACGGTTTCTGCAGGATCGTTGCCGACAACGACAAACGGTTTTTCGAGGACCACGTGAAAGTCATCGCCGGGCAGGCGTTTCTTTAACTCGTGAATGTGTTGCGCATAGTCGGCATCGGTGAATTCGGTCGATGTCGAACCACGCAGCTTCGTGGTCGGTCTCAGCCGCATCATCACCACCGTCCATTCTTCTGCTGTGTATTTCAACGGCCACAACTTCATCAGCATTTGCCGCGACATCCGCTGGTAGTTGCCGTCGGATGTTGCGGGTTCCTGATAAATAATTTCGTCACGGTCAGCGTCGTAACCGACAATCAGCCGAAAGTGCTCGGTCGTGTCAGGCTGGTCGTCGTAGTGCATGCAGACGACGGTCGTGTGCCCGTTCGCCAGGTCTGTTTGAACCACGCTGAACAGTCGATCGAGATCGGCCTGTGCCGACGCTGGTCGAATCTTGTACCAGACTTTGCCGGCATCAAACCCGATGTTGCGAACGGCATCGGCCAGATCCTTTGTGTAGCAGCCTCGGCCGTGAATCGGAGACAGCCCTGACTGATCAAACACAAAGTCCTGATCGGCGGCCTTGCCAAGTTTTTGCAGAGCCATCGCCACGCACGCTTCGCCGCAGAAGTCCGGCTTCTGTTCGATATGAGGCACGTCGCGAATGAGTACGGATCGTGCGGCATTGGATTCTGCGGCTGCGATCAAAGATGGCGTAAGGAACAGTGCGATCAGCAGCAGGAACACTCGTGGCTGGTAATTCATGTTTGAGGCTCCAAAGGCGACACTGCGTCCGAGTCTGTTTCCTGCCTGAAAGTGTACGATGTCGTCCTTGTATTCCGGTAGAGCAAGTGGACGTTCGAATTCAAACAGATACAGTAGGGTGTGTGGAGCGAAGCGAAACACACCATGTGCAGCGTTCTCCGATTGTGGTGCGTTGCGCTCCGCTTCACGCGCCCTACATGGGGACCGTCGTTTTAGTCCCCAAGGTCGGTATTTTTGTTTAACGGCGAGCCGCAGGCGTAGGCGAAACCCAGCACTGACGCCTGCGGCTCGCCGTTAAACGATTAAAGCGACCGTCCCTATGGGTCGCTGGTTCGCAAACAGGCCCACCTGGCGAAATCATGCGATCGGCAGACATTCAACGTCCCGTGGGGTAAGCTTCCCGCTTGCCATCGATTGCATCTCGCTGTCTCTCGCGCCTAATCTCCGTCACAGCTTCACAAAAGGACGATTCCTGTGAAACACACTCTTGCAATTCCATTTGCGGTCCTGATGCTGATGGTCTCTCAACCTGGCTCGCCAGCAGAGGAGATTTCCTGGCATGCGTCGGGGAAAAACGGAGCGGTCGCGGCCGGACATGCGGATTCGGTGGCGGCAGGCCTCCGGATTCTGGACGGCGGTGGGCGAGCGGCTGATGCGGCGGCTGCAACGATCCTGGCGCTGGCCGTCACGGACTATGGTTCGTTTGCGATCGGCGGTGAGGTGCCTGTTCTGGTTTACGACGCGAAGACGAAGCAGGTCAAATCGCTGAGCGGCGTCGGCGGAGCGCCGCTGGATCCGGCGGCGATCGAATGGTTCTATCAGAACGGCATCCCGTACATGGGCAGCATGAAGGCAGCACCAGTGCCCGGGGCGGTTGATCTGGTCGTCACACTTTTGAAGCTCTACGGAACGATTTCCTTTGAGCAGGCTGCGACACCGACCCTGGAACTTCTGGACAAGGGCAACGAAGCGTGGCATCCTCATCTGGCTGTAACGCTGCGTAAACTGGTCGATGCCGAGCGTGCGGCTCAGGGAAGTCGTGAAGACAAACTCAAAGCGGCACGAGATCGCTTCTACATCGGTGACGTCGCCGACGAACTGGAAGCGTGGTACATCGCAACCGGCGCGTTTCAGCGGAAGCCGGATCTGGCGGCCCAGACAACGTGGGTGGAAGATCCGGTCTCGATCGAATACCGAGGCTACACGGTCTACAAGTGCGGGCCGTGGACTCAAGGGCCCGTGTTATGTCAAAACCTGCGTTTGCTGGAAGGATTCGATCTGCACGCGATGGGGCACCTGTCTGCTGACTGCATTCATGTGATGACGGAAGCCATGAAGCTCGGATATGCGGACCGGGATGAGTATTACGCGGACCCGCGCTTTTCGTCGGTGCCGATGACTGAACTGCTTTCCGACAACTATACAAATCTCCGCCGTCCGCTGATCGATGTGCAACATGCGTCCATGGACCGCCGGCCTGGCGATCCTGTAAAAATGCAGGCATTGCGGACGGATGGGGCTCCGGACAACGAGACTGAAAAGATTCCGAAGCAGGACACAACAACCTGCGTCGTTGCCGATCGCTGGGGCAATGTGATCGCTGCGACCCCGAGCTGCAACATGTTGACGAACACTCCCGGTCCATCGGGTGTCAACACGGGAAACCGCGTGCGAAGTATGAATACAAATCCCCATCATCCGAACCGAGTTCAGGCGGGCAAGCGTCCGCGAGTCACCTTAACGCCGACACTGGTTCTGAAAGATGGCCTGCCTGTGATTGCGATCAGCGTGGCCGGTGGAGACGTGCAGGATCAGACGACGCTGAACGTGCTGCTCAACCACATCGACTTTGGCATGTCGCCGCAAGAGGCCGTGACAGCGCCGCGCTTTCAGATGAATCATCACCAGGATTCGTTCAACCCCAATCCTGATCGCGACACAGCGTTCGTGGGAAAGGGTGAACTCAAGGTCAACGAAGAAATCCCGGAAGCCGTTCGCAAAAATTTGGCAGACCGGGGACATCTGTTGGGGATCGTTGCATCGCCGATCGCTCATCCCGTGATGATCTTCATCGATCAAAAGACCGGCATAATGCACGCCGCCGGCGACCCCAAAGCCAAACGCCACGCGGGTGCCGCACGGTGACACATGTCTGCCGCAAAGATCCGGCGCGCGGC
This sequence comes from Candidatus Kuenenia sp., assembly GCA_043722015.1. GTDB lineage: Bacteria > Planctomycetota > Planctomycetia > Planctomycetales > Planctomycetaceae > SXXK01. Next base: position 4,555 of record JAYSPO010001775.1, read on the forward strand.
ATGCGTCAGCTTGCCGGTACAATGCGATTTGTCACATCTGCCCGTGTTGCGGATGCACCGGAGGGCTGACGCCGCACCGCTCGCCACACAGAAACCCAATACTTCTGATCGAGATTCACCATGACAGTTTTTCGTATCACAATGGCGATGACGATCTTGCTGGCGATCACGTCGTCGCACGACCTTTCGGCTCAGGTGCTGGATAAGCAGGCGCAGCTGGAGGCCCAGACGTTTTGGGACAATCGGGACTGGGATTGGTATGCGGCACAGATTCCTTTCTTTGAATGTCCGGACGCGGACATCACAACGACGTACTACTACCGCTGGGAGCTGCTGACGAAGCATCTGACGTATGGCTCGCCCAACAGCGGTTACTCGTTTACGGAATTCATCGACCGACCGTTCTGGTCGGGAGCCTATGGGGCAATCAGTTGTCCGGCGGGGCATCAGCTGTATGAGGCTCGGTGGTTGCGACAGCCGAGGATTGTGCGGGACTATTTGAAATACTGGTTCCGCACACCGGGGGCTCAGCCGAGGAATTATTCGACGTGGCTGGCGGATTCAGCGTGGGCAGTGAACCAGGTGCATCGCGATGATGCGTCGGCGATCGATCTGCTGCCGGATCTTGTCAGAAACTACGAAGGCTGGGAGCAGCGTCACTTCGTTCCTGAGGTCGGGCTCTTCTGGCAGACCGGTCATGATGACGGCATGGAATTCAACATCAACAGTCGCCAGACACAGGACATCCTGCGCGGGGCTCCGAGTTACCGACCGTCGTTCAACGCCTACATGTGGGCCGATGCAGTTGCGATTGCGAAGCTCGCTCGACTGGCAGAGCAGGGCGATCTTGCTGAGCGGTTTGAGAAAAAAGCCGAGTCGCTCAAAGCAAAGATGCTCCAACTGCTATGGGACGACCAGCGAAAATTCTTCTTCCCGGTTTACAAAAACGACGAAGAACGTGACGGCCACAAGATCAAAGCGTTGACGAAGACGTACGAAGACGGCGAGTTCGCCGGTGATGCGCACGGCCGCGAGTTGATCGGGTATGTGCCGTGGCAATTCAATATGATCGATCGCGGCAAGAAATACGACGCTGCCTGGCCGAAGGTCATGGACCGCGACGGCTTTTATGCGGACTTCGGGCCATCGACCGTCGAGCGGAACGATCCGATGTTCCTGCTCAGGAACTCCTGCTGCTGGTGGAGCGGTCAGTCGTGGCCGTATGCAACGACTCAGACGCTGAAGGCTTTGGCAAATGTCGTGCAACGTGGCGGTGACTCGGGAGCGGAATCGCTGCCGACAAAGGCCGACTACTTCAAACTGCTGCAGATCTACGCTCGATCGCACCGCAAGGATGGAAAGCCGTATCTCGCCGAAGCACTGCATCCCGACACAGGCTCGTTCGAGGGCCATGACGGTTACAATCACTCGGAACACTATTTTCATTCGGGCTTCTGCGACCTTGTGATCACCGGCCTGGTCGGACTGACGCCGCGTGATGACGACAGTCTGGAAGTGAATCCGCTCGCGCCGGCCGACTGGGATTACTTCGCGCTCGATGACGTGCCGTATCGCGGTCACCTGATCAGCGTGGTCTGGGACAAGACCGGCAAACGATACAAACTGGGAGCTGGGCTGCATGTGCTGGTGGATGGCAAGCCGACTGCGAAGTCGTTGACACTCCGTAGCTTGACTCTCCGAGTCGAGTTGCTTCCAGAAGGGCTCGACTCAGAGAGTCAAGCTACGACGACCAACTTTGCGGTCAACAACGATGGCGATTACTACCCTCGGCTGACAGCGTCGTATGTGTCTCCCACGACGTCCGCCAGCAAGTTGCACGATGGCAATTATTGGTACCTGCCGCATCCACCCAATCGCTGGACGTGTGAAGGATCACCGAACGAGCAGGATTCGGTGATCATCGATTTCGGGACGCCCCGCGCCATTCATACGGTGAAACTCTATCCGCTCGACGACCGCGGTGTGAGAGACTCAACCGTGCGTGCTCCGCGACGAATCGAACTGGACGCATGGATCGACAATACATGGCGTTCGATCAAGTCCCCGGATGGTGTGCTCGACAAGCCTGTTGGCCACCGCGCCAACGTCGTGAAATTCGATCCGATTGAAACTACGAAACTTCGAGTCACGCTGCATCATGCGGTGGAAGGAAAATCGGGACTCACCGAGATCGAAGCGTGGGGCGACGTCAAACTCCCGCTGAGATCGGTCGCGCCACCGGCTGGCAACCTCGCATGGAACCCGAAGCCGGACGGTTATCCCAAAGCCTCGGCCTCATACTCAGATCGTTTCGGCGGTAAGCCGGCGAGTGCCATCGACGGCAGAACGGTTTTTCTGCCGACGCCGATGAATCGCTGGACCAGTTACGAATCGCCGACGGAGACCGACTGGCTGGAGATCGACTTCGGTCGTGATGTCGAGTTTAGTCGAGTCGAACTGGCGATCTACGACGACCGAGGCGGCGTGCAGCCTCCCACTTTGTATGTGATCCAGCACTGGACCGGCACCGAATGGCATGACGTTATGAACGCGAAGAAGTCGCCCGAACAGCCTCTCGGCAGCCAATGGAACGATGCCCGCTTCGATCCTGTGACATCATCAAAAGTCCGCATTATGTTCACGCATCGCGGACAGTCGCGCAGCGGAGTTTCGGAAGTGTTGATCTGGAACGATTGATGTTGCCGCGAGATCGTCGTACGCTGCTCGTGATTTGACGGTGTCAATTTGTTCGTAGTCCCGCCTTCAGGCGGTAATTCACCCTGCCATGAACATGGCAACCCATTCTCCGGCTAAAGCCGGGACTACAAGCGAATCCGGAACAGTCGAACTACAAATGTCACCCTCCAACTCCTCCTGCCAGAAAGAACCCCATGAAACATCTCGCCCCACTTGTCATCGCCGTCGCGTTCCTGTCCGGAGCTCAGGCTCAGGATGTCAAAAGCAACATTCCCTATGCTGAACCGGCGCACGAGCGGCAGGTGCTGGATGTTTATGCACCGCCGGATGCGAAAAATCTGCCGGTGGTGTTCTGGATTCACGGCGGAGGCTGGCAGGCTGGTGACAAGACGAGTGTCCAGTTGAAGCCGAAGGCCTTCGTCGATAAGGGTTTCGTCTTTGTCTCCACCAACTACCGCCTGCTGCCAGACGTCGAGATGGAGACGATTTTTCGTGACATTGCAAAATCCATGCACTGGGTCCATGATCACATTGCCGAGTACGGCGGCGATCCGAACCGAATCCTCGTCATGGGCCATTCTGCCGGCGCGCAACTTGCCGCGTTGATCTGCATCGACGATCGATATCTCAAAGCGGAGGGTTTGTCTCTGGCCAGCGTCAAGGGCTGCGTGCCTGTCGATGGCGACACCTATGACGTGCCAGCAATTATCGAGACGGCAGAAACACGACGCCGAGTCCATCATCAGCCGCAGGCGAAGTTTGGCCACCGGGAGAAGTTCGGCAACGACCCGGCGAAGCATCTTGACTACTCGGCCGTGACCCATGTGGCAAAAGGCAAAGGTATCCCGCCGTTCCTGATCCTCTATGTCGCCGATCATCCGGACACAAACGCGCAAGCCCAGCGTCTCGGTACCGTGCTGAATGACGCAGAGATCTCTGTCACGCTCTACGGGGGCAAAGAAACAAGTCATACCAAAATCAACGACAGTCTCGGCCTGCCCGACGATCCGGCCACAATCGCTTTGTTTCAATTTGTCGATGCCGCATTGAAGCAGTAATCGTTAGCCGCTGGACAAGCGACACTTATATGGAGTGCGGTGACTTGTCACCGCTTTTCCTTTCGATAGCGACGTTCTTTGAAACCGAACATTGGCATATCAAAGCAGGCACGATTGGGTTTTCAGTTAGAGTTCATCACAATTGCGAGTACTCAAGGCTGAGCCAGAATGTTTGAAAAAGAAAGCGATGACCAGTCATCGCACTCCAAATGACTGAAATCTATGCAAGTACGTCCTTCACAACCTTGCCCTCGACATCTGTCAGTCTTCGTTCCAGCCCGTTGTAGTAGAACGTGAGTCGTTCGTGGTCGAGTCCCAGCAGGTGCAGGATGGTGGCGTGGAAATCGTGGACGGTGACGATGTTCTCGACGGCTTTGTAGCCGAAGTCATCGGTCGCTCCGTAGCTGAACGGAGCTTTGACGCCGGCACCGGCCATCCAGCAGGTGAAGCCTTCCGGATTGTGATCACGTCCGCTGGCACCCTTTTGAAACGTCGGCATGCGGCCGAATTCGGTACACCAGACGACGAGCGTGTCTTTTAACAGTCCGCGTTGTTTGAGATCTGTGATCAGGGCCGCAGTGGGCTGATCGAGCACCGGGCCGTGGATGCTGTATTGATCCTTGAGCACCTTGTGACCGTCCCAGTTGCTGAATCCTTCACCGCCTGTTTGATACGC
>JAYSPO010001776.1:0-1415 GCA_043722015.1 Candidatus Kuenenia sp.
AATGTTTTGAAAAATGACATTTCGCGGTGCGCAAAAAAGTCGCAGAAATCTTTCTAAAAAGGGTACTTGACAATGCTAGAAGAGCCGCATGGTGGCCAGGATTATCTTCTGTTCCGATACTGGTGACGATCCTCGCTCGACGGAGGCAAGCTCCGCCGGGGCGTCAAAACAGCCATTTGAGCCATCAAATCCTTCCGTCAATACCAGATTTTTCAACGGCCGAGGTTCACGCTCAACAGTCCACCAGCTGAATAATTCCCTCATCGCCGTTGATCAGCACGGAACTGCCGTCAGGAATTCGTGAGCAGGCATTGGGGACAGAAAGGACGGCAGGCAAGGCGAATTCTCGGCAGATGACAGCGGCATGCGACAGCATTCCGCCTGCCTCTGTGATCACTCCGGAAGCACGACTCAGGGCCGGAGTCCAGCCGGGATCTGTGTGAGGACAGACAAGAATCGAACCCGGTGGCAACTGAAAGGCATCTTTCGCCGTGCAGACAATTCTCGCTGTGCCTTGTACCGTTCCAGGACTGGCAGAAAGGCCGTGCAGAATGGTTTCCGATCTGGTGCCGGCAATTACTGAACTGCGGCTTCGCAACTGTGACCGACCAACTTCGTGAGGAGAAGTGAAATTGCGAAAACGGTTGTAAGTAGATCGCCGCTGTTCAATAGCCGAACGATCGTCAGCAAAAATTTCCTGATATGTCATGAAGAAAATGTCATCGCCAATCTTCCTGTCCGATGCAATCTGCAGCACATGTTTTCGAATCAAGTGGTACATCCGATTCGAATGGTCGCGCATTTCTTCCCGCAGCCACACAAGTTGCCGCAGTTGCTGCAGTTTGCGACGAAACAGAAGCCGCTTCCATGCAGGCAATTTCGATTGTGCCTGGTCCACGGCCTGTTCAAAGACACCACCGGAGCTGACTCGAGCGGCCACATGATTCGGTGTGAGGTTGCTGGTGTGCGCTGCAGATGTGTTTCCGGGGAGATTATGACTGGAATCAGCCGACGCGTTTGGAACCGCGTCAGCCGAGGCACGCTGCAACAACAATTCCACGTATTCAGGGTCTTCATCCCATCGTGGATGGCAGATATCCAGCCCGATGTGATAATGGTGCCCGAATTCGGTCAATAACGCCACACGGTCAATGCAATTCGTTTGAACCATCTGCTCTATTCTTCGCAGCGGAGCCGTGTGGCGTACTTCGGGCAGATTCGACATCAGTGCTGAAAAACCGGCCTTCGGAAAGAAGTGCTTGAATTCCAGTTTCGCCAGCGACAACGCAAAGATGGTGCGAAAGTAGTTCGTTTCGAACTGCAGATAATCCTCTGCCACCAGAGTTCGAAAGGCATGACTGGCATCTTGAGGAATGAATTCGTACTTTCGATGGCTCTGTTCGTAGCCGCCGTTC
>JAYSPO010001777.1:0-1270 GCA_043722015.1 Candidatus Kuenenia sp.
GCTGCGACTCCTGGCGGCTTTGAAAATGCAGGGTACGCCCGCCCTTTCAATTCATCAACCCCACGGTGGGCATGAGACAAACTACGACGACACGGTTGCGGCGTTCCAGTTTGTGTTTGATCAGCTCGATGCGAAAAGAGCGGCGTACGCGGCACCGGTACTCAGTGCCTTTGACAAAGAAACCACCATCGTCTGTCTCGGCGACAGCGTCACCGGCGTCTATTATCACACCGGCGGTCATCGAGCGTATCCGGAGATGCTGGAACTGGCCTTGCGCCAGGCTCATCCCCATGCTCCGATTCGTGTGATCAACGCGGGAATCAGCGGTCACACGACAATCGATGGCCTGGCGCGACTTGAGCAGGATGTCCTGCAACATCATCCTACGCTCGTCACGATCAGCTTTGGACTGAACGATATGACGCGCGTGCCGCCCGAGCAGTTTCGCGCCAACCTTGAACAATTGATCGATCGCTGCCGCGCTGCTCAGAGTCGGATTGTACTCTGCACGCCCAACGCGGTGATCAACACCGACGGTCGGCCCATCAGCAGGCTCAGGGAATACTGCGAAATCGTTCGTGACGTGGGGCGCATGAAAACAGTTTCTGTCTGTGATCAGTATGCGGCAGGCGAACGTCTGAAATTGCGAGCCCCCTGGACATGGCGGCTGACGATGAGTGATGAGATTCATCCCAACATGGACGGTCACAAACGCATGGCGGAGGAACTGTGTCGCACGATCAGTGGCTCAGAAATTTCTCTTGATGCGATAGAACCGCCGCCCGCACTGATCAGGACTCAGGCACAGTTGGCCGCAGGCAATCCCATCAAGGTACTCGCGATGGAACCCATCTCAGCCATGATCGAATCAGCCATGCACCAACAGGTTCCCGACGCCAGAGTGGATGTGACCACATGGCCCGTGGCGGGAAAATCACTGGCTCAGCTGGAACAGGACGCAAAGGACCTTGTACGCGCGATGAAACCGGATCTCGTTGTGCTCCACATCCCGGCCAGCGCAGTCGCTGAGAACGACGAACAGCGTGTGCATGCAATCTCATGGATCATGAACTGGTCCCTCAGTTTCGGCCATCAGGAATGGGACTGCATCGTCGTGCATCCGTGTGTGGTCGATGCCGACGCTGATTCATCTCCGGCTTCGCTGATCCGTAAATTGGTCCGCGCCCAACATCTGGCACTACTCGATCGCAAACCAGGTGACGCTTCGGATGCCGAGACGATCGTGCGGGCGTGGCTTCAGTCGCAGTTG
>JAYSPO010001778.1:0-3710 GCA_043722015.1 Candidatus Kuenenia sp.
CAACGGCGGCAGTCTGGAAGGACTGTGCCGTGAGTCCATCCTCCCCTGTCGCCGGGCCGCTGAGATCGGGCATGCGATTGCCGATGCTCTTGCGTACGCACATCAGGAGGGTGTGATTCATCGAGACATCAAGCCGCACAATATTCTCATTGGCTCAGATGGCCATCCGAAGATCACCGATTTTGGACTCGCGAAACTCGCCAATCGTGATTCCGAATTGACCGGAAGTGGTCAGATCATGGGGACGGCGTCGTACATGCCGCCCGAACAGGCCATGGGGCATACGGCAGAGGCCGGGCCGGCTGCCGATATTTACTCGCTGGGAGCCACGCTCTACCGATGTGTCGCTGGACGGCCTCCATTTCAGGCCGCTTCCGCGCTGGAAGTTCTGAGGCAGGTTGTCGAAGACGAACCTGTGCCGCCTCGCCGCTTGAATCGAGAAATCGATGAAGACCTGCAAACGATTATTCTGAAATGCCTGGAGAAGTCTCCTGCGGTGCGGTATGCGTCCGCCGGCGCGGTGCGTGATGAACTGCAGCGTTATCTTAATGGCGAGCCGTTGAACGCTCGGCCGATCAGCCCGGTGGCGCGTGGCTGGCGCTGGTGTCGGCGGAGACCGTATGTGGCGATGTCGCTCGTGCTGTCGCTGTTCTTGTTTCTTGCCGTGGGGATTGGCGGTCCTCTGCTGCTTTGGCAACGTGAACGTCTCCAGACGTCCGAGATTCAACGGCTGGCGGAGCGTGAACGTGATGCCAGACGGTTGAAGGAATCCGAAACGCGAGAGCAGCTTGTCGAATTGCAACGGGAACGTGCAGCGACTCTCGCGACGCAGGAACTTGAACGCAGGCAGCAGGCGGAGGCCTTGGCCGCAGCGAATGCCGCTCGAGCAGCGACGCAGGAATATTTTGCGACCGTTCGCGAAGTGCGGGAACTGAAGTTGTCGCGTCCGCCGGGCTGGACGTGGCGCGCCCGCGAACTGGTGAAAACCGCGGCTGCGCTTGCGGCAGACGGAAAAGATCCGATTGAGTTGCGATCACTGCTCACGGAAACCCTGTTGTCCCCGGATGTTCAACAGCTCACAACGACATGGGGAGAAGGTGAAGAATATTTCGCATTGGATTTTACTCGGGACGGAAAACTTCTGGCTGCCGCCCAATGGCGCGGGACTCCACAGAGTTCCGTGCATCTCTATTCGGTCGAGGAAACTACCGAAGAGACCGCGTTGATGAAAACCGGTCAGGGTCCGGTGATCAAACTTGTTCGGACGTTGTCGATTTCGACCGTGACCGACAAACTGAAGAGCCTGTTCAGATCTTCGGGACTGGCATCGACGAAAACACCTGGATATCGATCCGTAAAATTCTCGCCAGATGGCCGTCGGCTTGCCGCAGGGACGGTTGGGGGCAAGGTCGTAATCTGGGATCTGAACAATGAAAGTGCATCTCCGCAGATTGATGTTCAGGTTTCGGAATCGAATCCCCCAAATGCAGTTGACAGAATCGAATTTTCGACCGACGGACGTGTGATCTTCGCCGGAGTCCACGGTGACGGCCGAATGAGTCAGCTCTCCGCGGAAACCGGGGGTTTCATTGGCGAAAAGATAGGCGCCAATAGTTACGAATTGCTGCCAGACGGAAGTCTGACGACTCGTTTTGACGAATGGGACCGTCTGATTCCTGAGATGTCAGATTCTCGGACAGGGGCCGGTGCGGAAAACAGCTTTGACGAACTTTGTGGAGCTGACGGTTGGTTAGTCTGCGGAAAGCGGGATGGTACACTGATGTTGGGAGATGCGAGATCGTTGCATCGCTCGATCGGTCTTCAGAATCCCCCGAAGCTTTTGCATTCCACGGCCAGTCTCGGTCACTTCAGTCGTGGCGGTCTGACTTTCGGCAGGCAAATGGAGGGTGGGACAGTTGCCGTTTGGGATGGCGTTTCTGGTGAATTCGTGAACTTCATGGCTGCCGGAGGTAGCTCCGACTCTGCCTGCACTGTGAACCCGGTCAATCATCTTCAGTTCGTTCATCGTGATGGCGTCGGGCAGGTCTATCAGGTTCAGGAAATGCGAGGAAACACCGCGGTGACGTCCGGCGCTGTCGATGACTCTGGCCGCTCTGTTGGTTCTGTCCGCGTGGTGAGCGCCAATGCTGTTCAAGGGTTTGCGATGAATGCGGAGGGTTCCAGTTTCTGGACACTGGAACAGCCCAGTCGCACTGATGCGACCATTCGCCGGATCACAAACGCAGATGGCGACGTGAACCGCTGGAAGTTTGCCTGGATCGGTTTTGGCGGCGACCTGGTCGAATTGAGCGGCGGCGGTCTGGCTGCCTCATACGATTCGAATGAAGTCTTTGCTGCTCTGCCGGTTCCCGGCGCGTTTGTTTCCTGCAGCGATGACGGATTCCGAATTCTGGACAGTGTCTGGCAATCGGTGACCACTGGCGAAGTCGCAGAACTCTCAGATTCGCGATTCGTGGTCCAATTCCCGGTCTTGCAGGAACCAGTTCCGGACATCAGGTTTCGTCCGACGGTGGCGATGAGATTTCCGAGGGGTCTGAAGTTCGGTTCCGAGACGTTAACGGTTCAGTTGCGATATGAGAACGATGAGCGAACGATCGAAGTGGATGCTCGCACAGTGGATGCTCGCACGATTGATTCTTCCGGCTGGTACATGCTGCAGTTTGATGAGTTGACTTCCATTCTGGTTCAAAGTCCGTCAGGGCTGACGATCGACATGCAGAGCGATCGACTTCGATTCGCGCGTGATACGGGTCATGCGGAGCGAATGGATGACAGGATCGATGTGCAGTTTGTGGGACTGGTGCCGATTCGAGAGCCAGCGTCCGGGCATGAAGATCGTACGATCGGACCTGTCTCCGTTCAGGACGATGGTTCAACAATCGGGGTTCTTGATGACACGGTGTTATTGCGATGGCCAAAAGAATCGTCCTCAGCAAATCTGGTCTGGAGCGACGCGGTCAACGATTTTGCTCACATAGGTGCATTAAGTTCTTCGCAGTCAGCCACAACTGTTGCGACATGGTTTGGGCATGCCTACAGAGTCGCACAAGACAGTAAAGTCCAATCGCTTCAGAAAGCGTTGCGTGGTGAACATCGAGGCATCAACGAGGCATTCTCCGTGGCGTCCACGAACGACGGTTCATTTGTGGTCGCTGGAAACGCGGGCGGGGAATTAGTCTGCTATTCGATTCCGTCAGTATCTGGTTCATCGGGTGACGCTGAGGCATCAGCTGACACTGAGTCATCATTTCGCATTCAGGCTCATCGGGATGCCGTGACAGCCGTTGCGGTAACGGACGATGGCAAATGGATCGCCTCCGGCTCAAGGCATGGGGACCTAAAATTCTGGGAGCGACAAAAGAACGGATTCGGGTTGTTCATGGATCTGCGTGTGACCGATCGAGCGTGGCGACAACTGGACTTCGATGCATCCGGCGACATCCTCGCAACGCTGCGGGAAGGCGAACGCGGCGTGCGACTGTTGAATTTCAAACAGCTTCAGGCGATCGAGAAGACTCAAACGGGAACAATGGATCAGGCTGATCAGAGTCCAGTGAAGTAGAGTCTGCGATGCTGTCAGGAGCCAGGATCGCGTTAGAACCCGTCCATCAATAAATCCGGGTCTTCCGGGCTGTGTCTGGGCCTTGGTTGTGCGAAAGTGCAGGCAATCCCGTCGGCGGAGCGACGGG
>JAYSPO010001779.1:0-1608 GCA_043722015.1 Candidatus Kuenenia sp.
GCGGCTTCGTCTTTGCCGGTCTTGAGTGACTGAACGGCGGCCTGAAGCTTCCTGGACGCTTCAAGCTCGTCCTGTGGGATCGGTTCCATCACTGTTTCGATCACAGTGCGCGTGACGTGACGTGGTCGCATGAGTGGGGTAAAACGTCTTGACTGTCCTGGGTAACCGCTCGCATCAATGGGTGATTCTGGATCGCGATATTCGGCCGGAAAATTGGGGCCTGGGAGCTTCGAATCCGGAACCGGAGAAGTACCCCCGGGGGCAGTGAATTGACCACGCGGTTCCCTCCTGAGTTCATCTCCAACTATCGTCAAGGATTCGGGTCTTCCAACAGGCGGAAGTCTAGGCAGCTCGTCTGCTGGCACCAGTTTATCAGTAACAGGAGGAGTGACAGGCGTTTCCTGCGTCATCGCCGTTCTGGCAAACACGGCGGCACTGCTCAGGCAGGCGACACACATCAGAAATCTCATCGTTCGCATTGCTTGATCCTTCTTCGAGTGGTTTGAAAAAAATGTTTAGGAGGGTTGACAGAGCGCACAGGGATTGCCCATTCCAACAATCCAGACCAGGGAGGCACAATCAGAACGGCACGCCATGTGTTTAGTGCCAAAGGCACACAATGTGACAGCCCAGGGCAACGCCCTGGGAAATCACGAAACGAATGTCCAAAGCCCCAACGGGGCGAGATGCTCGTGCATCTCATTACGCCCTTTCAGGGCTTCATATTAAAAATTGCCCGATTCCTGGGGCGATGCCCCAGGCTTTCACATTGTGCCGCGTTGCGGCAAACAATCACAGATAACTCCGCTGCCCCAATAGGCCCGACTCTTGCGCACGCTGGTCCCACACTACAAAAGCACTCTGCCTCTCGGAATGAGCCTCGTTTATTTGAGTAGTCCTTTAATCTCACCAAGTTCGTCACTCCATTTGTCGGATTCAAAATTTGATCCTGCTGAGTCATCAATCTGAATACTCCAATTCGACTCGGTCGCCTCCAGCAGTCGTTTCGTTTCGGCAAGATCCTGCTCAAATGTATCCGGTGGCAATGTGATGATGGGCGACAGAATCGTGTTCAATGGCTGCTTATCTGCTGTACTCGGCACTGTCTCGACAATAGGCGTTTGCCCTGGAATCATGCTCCAATACGTCATCGCCACTCCAGCCATCACGCAGACAGAAACAGCACCAACGCCAATCGCCGAATTCCGAATCACGTCGCGCCAGCGCAGCCATGTGCGTCGCCAGCGAAGGCGACTTGAACGTTGTCCGTTTTGCAGTTGCAGCAGAATCGATTCGAGCTGTCTCTCAACTTCATGCGCATCACGGAATCGATCTGCGGGGTTCTTGGCCAGTAATCGATCGACGACATCGGCAAGTTCCGCCGGGATGTCGGTGTTCACATCATCCACCGGCCGATGCTGGTCATGGCAGATACGATTCAGAATCGCCAGCGCATGCTCGGCTCGAAACGGTGGCCGCCCGGTACACATGAAATAGATCGAACTTCCAAGACTGAACAGATCGGATCGATGGTCCACCGGCTGCCCCGCGGCCTGTTCCGGCGACATGTAATGCGGCGTTCCGGCCACGACGCCCGTTCTGGTCAAC
>JAYSPO010001780.1:0-2145 GCA_043722015.1 Candidatus Kuenenia sp.
ACACAGCAGCATCGATCGCCAGGCCAGTCAAGACACTACCAAACGCTGAATTCACGCAAGATTTGCGGCAATCCTCTCGAATTTCGAAAACCATGCCTACAATTTCGGAATTCTGTGAAGGGCGACGACAATCCGTGCATCTAACCGCTTGAACTCCTGATCCGTTTCCTTATGGGATCTCGGACCGCAAGTCGGCAAAATGGAGGATTTGTTTGATGTTTCAATTTTCAAAAGGATTGCCTGAATGATGACTTTACGATCTCATTTGCTGTTGAGCACGGCGCTTGGAATGGTTGCCTGTCTTTCGCTCGCTGCGGCTGCTGTCGCGGATGACAAGTCGGGGCGTGCCGGTGAAAAGCACCATGATCATGAGCATGATGCCGCGACGATGGAGAAAGAAATTGCCGAATCACTCGCAGAGTTGTCCGCTGCCGATCGCAAGTTGGTTCAGGCCCAACGATTTTGCACGATGATGGAATACAGTCGCCTCGGTGCCATGGGCACTCCCGTCAAAGTGATGGTGGAAGGAAAACCAGTCTTTGTGTGCTGTGAAAGCTGCGTCGAAGAGGCAGTTAAGGGCGGCGAAGACACGCTGATCAAAGCTAAGGCACTGACGGAATCCTCTGCCGTACTCGCAAAACTTTCGAAAGTGGACCGAGCCGCTGCGGAAGCCCAGAAGTACTGTGCGATCCAGACGAAGGGCCTGCTTGGCTCGATGGGCGCTCCCATAAAGCTGGATCTGAACGGTACTCCCGTGTTTTTGTGCTGCAAAGGCTGCACCGGAAAAGCCAAAGCAAATCCCAAAGCGACTCTTGCCAAAGTGGAGGAATTGAAAAAGGCCGGCGAGCAAGACGAACACGAACATGGTGACCACAAGCACGAAAGCAATGCAGGCCAGAAGAAATAGGCACGGTGGATTGTTCCAGAAACCGTATGAAACGTTGAAAGTGGCTCCAAAGGCCGGAACGGCTAGAACACATGTCTCCATGGTTCTGGGCGCTTCCGGTTTTTTCGTTTCCAGGCTGCTGAAGACGCTGGTTCGTGGCCAAGACACGGGCGACACGGGCGACACGGTAGTCATCACGGCGGACATTATTGATTGACAATTGCGAACGATTGAAGCCCGGCTCCTTTTCTGGGAAGGCCGGGCTTCATACTTCTCGACGCGATCCACTCGTGACAACTCAACGTCCGATCGCGAAATCCAGCCTTGAATTCACTTTCCCCATTTGCGTGACTCATCGCCGCAGCAGAGATGGAATAGCCACAATCGGCAAAATTTGCCGAAGTATCAGGGCTCCGGCGGAAATCAACCTGATGATTTAGGGGCAAAGCAGCGAAAACGGCCATTTCGAGTGGATATCAGCGGAAAAGTCGTCTCGACAGGTTTCGACAGTTCCGGTACTTAGCCGTCTGTCGCTGATGGCGTCCGACCACAGAACACGGTCCAGTAGTCAATCCGGTTGACCGTTTTGTACCTGTTGTTTGGGCCTTCGCCATTCAATGATTCATTTTCATGAGGAACGCGGCAGGCGATTTCGGAATTGCTTTGGCAGTATCAGGATTAGACGCTCGTATTCGAAGAAATACCCGCCCGAAAGTGATCAAATGAAAGCAAACGCCAACGGCTGTAAAGTCCCCCGAATACTGATCTTCGTCATCGCTGTGATGCTTTGCGTCGGCTGTGGCATGCCGCAGCCAATACGGCCACCGATCATGTATCCGGTCCCACAACCAATCTCGTATCCGATCCCACAACCAATTTCAAATCCTGCACCGCAGCCAAATCCGCTGCCCATCTCCTATCCAACGCCGCAGCCAACACCACAGCCATCATTGGGGGTCTTTTCGTTGGCAGGTTCAGCGACGCAACAGTCGACGGTGAAAACAGCTCTATCACGCTGCGACTTCCCATTCGAACGTTTGAAACCAGGATTGCGACAAGCTGGACTTAACTCTGTCAAAGTTTTTTGGCAGCCCATGGGTGAAGGATCACTGGGATGGGCTTCAACAGGCGGTGAGGTTGCAATCAGCGACTCCATCAGCGGTCTGCAAGCTCAGCGGACTGCAATTCTGGAACTTGGGCACGCAGTGGATTTCTTCTACATGACCCCCGAAATGCGCAACCAAATTGTCAGGCTCTGG
>JAYSPO010001781.1:0-3219 GCA_043722015.1 Candidatus Kuenenia sp.
GCTCTGTCACTGATGGATTGAGGGGTGGCCGGGGTTGGAGGGCGCTAGCCCGAAACCCCGGGGCTTCCTTCGCTCCGCTCAGTCCAGCCCCGGCCACCCGATCCATCAAAGCACTGTGATCAAGTGGTTGTGCGTATACGTTCCGATTTTACGTATCTCAGCCAAGGTCCTTCAGCGGCCCGACGCCGACCGTGGTGGTCATCGTGATCGGGAAGCGGTTGAGGACTTCGCGGATGTCTTTCAGTGTCAGACTGCGAATCGTCTGGAGGTCGGCGGCGATGGAACGGTATTCGTGGCGATACATCCAGTTGCCTCCGAGTGACGATAAGCGCCCCATCGGACGTTCACCACGAAGTACGATGCGTGACGCAACCTTGTTGCGAGCCTGTTCCAGTTCATCCGCATTGATGCTGCTCGCATTGACTTCATCGAATACCTGTTGGCTGCGCGCCAGGTTTTCCGCCACGTCTTCCGGCGAACACGCGAGATAGTTCATCCATGCCCCCGCTCCGTCGTATTCGCTGTAGCCAAGATCTGCTGACTCTGCGTAGCCCGGATCAACGAGCTCCCAGAACAGCCGGCTGTTGGAATCGTCACCGACGACAACAGATAACAGTTCCGCCGCAAAACGCAGTGGGTTGTCGGACTTCGGACCAGGGCCCATCTGCATGATGTGCTGTTGCACACTGCTGTCGCGGACCACGGTGCGGACAGTTGGTTGAGCCATCACTTCCGGCAGTGCCCGAATGGATTTGCCTTGAGGAATGCGGCTGCAGTATTTTTCCGCCAGCGCCACGATGTCTTCGAAGCGACAGTTTCCGGCGACGGCCAGCGTGATATTGCCCGTGTGATAGCGACTGCGATGATAGCTCTGCATCTGGTCGGCAGTGAGTGCCGTGATGCTGGCGTTGGTTCCGAGAATGCTCTGCCCCAGCGGATGCCCGGAGAAATGCGTGGACATGATGTGGTCGTAGCAGACGAACGAAGGCTGGTCTTCGTACATGCTGATCTCTTCCAGAATGACGTTCTTTTCCATCTCGAAGTCCGCGACGCGGAGCGCGGGCTGCATGAGCGAGGAGAGCAGCTCCATCGCGCGTTCCAGATATTCCGGCAGCACGGCGGCGTAAAACATGGTGATTTCTTCACTGGTCGAAGCGTTGTACTTCGCGCCAATTTCGTCGAACACGCGATTAATGTCGTCGGCAGAGAATTTCTCGTCGCCCTTGAACGCCATGTGTTCCAGAAAATGACTCACTCCGGACACGTCTGCCGTTTCGTCACGCGATCCGGCACGTACAAAGAAACCGGCGGCGACGCTGTGGACCGACGAATTCGTCTCGGCGATCAATGTCAGGCCGTTGGAGAGCGTGGTTTGTTGAAAGTTCATAGGGGAGTCAGTCAGAAGTAGTCAGAAGTAGTCAGAAGTAGTCAGTAGTAGTCAGTAGTCAGTAGTCAGTAGTTTGGCTGTCCCAGATTCGTCTTAACGACCCCATCCAGCTCGCTTGGATGGTGAAGCAGATGGAGAGCTAGCCAAGCAACGTCACACATCCCTCCCCATTCTTCCTGCATTGCCGCCGAAGGCGGCAATGCAGGAAGAATGGGGGGGCCTCGGTTGCGATTTTTAGCGCCCCATCTGCTTCACCAACGGCACGAGGCCGTTGGGGTCGAATATGGGACAGTCGAAGTAGGAAGTAGGAAGTAGTCAGGAAAGACGTTTCAGATCATTGACGCGATACATGCGGGATTCAGTGTGTGTGGGCCGATCGTGACGAGGACCATGGCTTTGGGAGCGTATTCAATGGAAAAATCTCGAACTTGTGTGGTACTGAGTGCGTTGATGCGGGAGTTGATTTCGTCCAGCGACACCACACGACCCAGATGGTACATATCGCGTGCGAGCGAGGACGCGCGGGATGTCGTTGATTCCTGCTGCATGATGAGCGAGCTTTTTGCGCGGGCTTTGCAGCGTTGTAGTTCGTCTTCGGTGATTCCTTCGGGCAGTCGCAGGATTTCTGACACAGTCACATCGAGCGTTTCCTGAGCGCGTTCGGTGGTGGTTCCGGCGTAGGCAAACACGCGGCCCTCGTCACGCAGCGTGCTGAGTGAAGCGGAAATGGCGTAACACAATCCACGGCGTTCACGAACTTCGGTGAACAATCGGGAACTCATGCCGCCACTGAGAAGGCTTACTGCAGCCCATGCTTCAAAGTAGCGTGCATCGCGGTACGGCACTGTGTTCCATGCCAGGCCGATATGCGTCTGAGCGGAATCATGTTCGATGTGACACGGTGACAACGGCAATGTTCCGACGGCGAGGTCAGACGCCGGCGCTGATATCCAGCCGCCGAACGCAGCTTCGGTCGTTTCGCGAATCTGGTCGAAGTTGACGTTCCCTGCAATGCCCAGAATTGCTTCATCAGGACGGATGAACTGCTGGTAGTGGCGTCGCACGTCTTCAATCGTGATCGCTGGCAGATCGGTGAGTTCGCCTTCCGACGAATTTCCCCACGGAGCGGCGTAACTGTACTGACGCAGCACTTTTCCCAGCCGTTGCCTGGGTTCGTCTTCCAGCGACATCAGACTCTGTTCGATCAGATCGCGTGCAGGTTCGAATTCCTCGTCTGCAAGGTGTGGCTCGGTCACCATGCGTCCGATGAAAGGCAGCGCGTCAATGATCCGATCGGCAGTCGTCGCGGCCGAAAACGTGACATGCGCGTTGCCCACATGGACACTGCGCTGCAGACCGAGATTGTCCATTGCTGCACTGAGTTCACGCGCGGACAGCCCACCTGCTCCGCGCGTGAACATTTCGGTCAGAATGGCAGCGGTCCCGCAACGACCGTCTGCATCGCGCACACCTCCGGCAGGCACGAGCAGCGTCACGGCTGCCGACTGCACATCCTGCATCGGTTCAACAATGACAAGCAGACCATTGGAAAGACGAAAACTCTGAGGCGACTGGAGCATGAAGGGATTCTGACTTTTCAAAAAACACTCGGACCAGACAAAACCGCTCTTCGTAGCTGAATTCGCAAGAATTCAGCCACATTTCTGAATTCTTGCGAATCCAGCTACCGGTTTTGTCTGGCGTTTTTAACTACTTCTGGGCGGGTAGATCAAAGTCGCCGCCGGTGTTACGCCACATCGCATGCACATGGTTGGCTTCGTTCTGAGTGTTATTGTACTCAATGATGAATGATTCCCCCTGCACAACATAGT
>JAYSPO010001782.1:0-8744 GCA_043722015.1 Candidatus Kuenenia sp.
GAGTACCACGCAGTTCGCCATTCCATGCGACAAACGGATGATGCGCTTCGGGACCATACGACTGTTGGTAACCATAGTCTCCGCCCTCGACAATGTGCAGCAGACGACACGGTGGACGTTCACCGGGATCATTTTCCGCTGCAAAGATCTCTCCGTCGGCCCGGACACAAATGCCGAAGGGATTCCAGAATCCTTGTGCAATTCGCCGCAGATTTTTCCCGTCAACCGAGCAACGAAAAATGCCACCTTCGCCAGTTCCGCGAACCGCTGTGCCATCAGTTCCCGTCAGAGTCCACGGCTTCCCGAAGTTTTCACCGATGCCGAAAACGAGGTCTCCGTCCGGATGCCATGCCAACCCTTCGAGTCCGTTGTGTGGATAATCAGCCTCAGTTTCCAGGGCGAGGATATTTTCTTCAACGTCACCTTTTCCGTCGCCGTCGGAATCTTTGACTCGGATGATCCGATCGCGCTCGGCAAGGTACACCCAGCCGTCCAATCCCAGTTCCAGGTCCATCGTGGCGTCTGTGGCGTTGTAGAAGACTCTCCGCTGTTCGGCGTTCCCGTCTCCGTCCAGATCCTTGAACACCAGGATTTCATCGTGTTCCGGGCCCACGTAGTCGTCCGGCCGAAAATGCGTATGGGTGGCGACCACCCAGACGCGGCCCTGATCGTCAACGTCGATGCCGGTAGGCGTCACCAGCGCCGGATGTTCGGCGACAAGCGAAATCTGCACGCCCGGCAGCAAAGTTTCTACTTGCGGATCCCGCTCTTCAACAGCGTGCGCACGGACAGCGCAGAGCCAGACCAGGGCAAGAGTTGAGACTGTTGTCTTCTTCATGAAAATTGACCTCGCATGGTGGTACAGCGGCAGCGTGAATCCATCGAACTATATGGAACAACAGTGAATTGTGCGAAGCGACAGCACAGAAAGTCGCCCTGGTGCTCTGTCACCATTAGATTGATGGCTGGAAGAACAGCAACGACGTCAGTGGTTGAACAAACGGACGCGGATCCTTACGCTCTGCACTTTGTTATACTCAGCGTGGTCATGAGTGAGACAATTGGCGAGCGGCATGCGTCAGCTTGCCGGTACAAATACGAGGTACCGGAGGGCTCACGCCGCTCCGCTCGCCTGACTCATTTCCTGCTGCGTGGAGTAGAGTTGACTCAAACCGTGTGTTTGATCGGCTGTTATCGGGAGTTTTTAGATGCGCCACATTTTCATCCCCGTCATGTTTGCGATTCTACTGGCAGCGACCGCACAGTGCGACGATGGCCTCATCGCTCACTGGCCCTTGGCGAAAGACGGTCAGGACGTTTCAGGCAACGGCCTCCATGCAACCTCGCACGGCGTGGATTTTACCGCCATCGGACCGCGGGGCACCCCAAATACGGCAGCCGCGTTTGATGGCCAGGGTGCTATGCTCGAGATTCCGGCGCACCAGCGTCTGCAACTCGGGGCGAAGGATTTTTCCGTAAGTGTGTGGGTCGATGCAGATTCAGGCTTCGATGACGTGCCCGGAGATCTGATCAGTCAGTACGACGCTGCCACACACACAGGGTTTCATCTTGGGCTGAAGACCAACGCGGGAGTCACTTTTTCACAGGCCAACGTTCGTCAGCTGCAGTTCGGAATCGATCAGGACCGGCCAGACGAATCCTGGCAGGAATGCGGATCTCCGGGCAACGCACTGCTGGCATTTGCGCTGTGTGAGTTTGACGGACATCTCTACGCAGGAACTTGTGAACCCGGGCGCGATGAAGCCGGGCACGTCTATCGCTATGTCGGCGGCGACAAATGGATCGACTGCGGTGCACCGGATCGATCAAATTCCGTGACGTCGCTGGCCGTGTTTGATGGTCAGCTTTATGCCGGCACGGGCAAGTACCGAGTCGCGGGCTCCTCATTACCTGAATCCGAGAATACAACGCTCGGCGGTCGCATCTTTCGTTACGATGGCGAATCAAAATGGATCGACTGCGGGCGTTTGGCTGAATCTGAGGCGGTTGGCGGTCTGGTTGTGTACCGCAACTGTCTTTATGCATCTTCGCTGTACCGTCCAGCGGGATTTTTCAGGTATGAAGGCGGAACGACATGGAAAGACAGCGGCAGTCCGCAACGGCCCGCCGAATTGCCGGGCGACACCACGCATATGCGCGTCGAGGCCATGGGTGTTTACAACAGTTGGTTGTATGCCACAAGTTACGATGGTGGCCGCGTTTTTCGATATGATGGTGAATCCTGGTTCGATTGCGGCCAACTTGCCGACAACACTCAGTCGTATGCATTCGCAATTCTTGAAGGGCGACTTTACGTCGGCACATGGCCGAGCGGTCGAGTGTATCGATTCGAAAAGCCGCATCAATGGACTGATGTCGGGCGACTCGGTGAGGAGCTGGAAGTGATGGGCATGCTGGTTCACAACGGCCGATTGATCGCTGGCACGCTTCCACTGGCGGAGGTCTATGAGTTTGACAACAAGTCGTCCTGGAACAAGCTGACTCGCCTCGATCACACGCCTGACGTCCGGTATCGCCGTGCCTGGACGATGGCTGAACACGACGGAAAACTCTTCTGCAGCACGTTGCCATCCGGGAAAATCTATTCCTGGCGCGCGGGGCGAGTGGCCATGGCGGGCAAGGCGTTTCCGACCGGCTGGCACCATGTGGCTGCCGTCCGGTCCAGCGGTTCGATCAAACTGTTCGTCGATGGAATCCTCGCCGCAACACAGTCCGGATTCGACGCTGCGGACTACGATCTCTCGGTTGACCGTCCACTCCGGATTGGTTTTGGCCCCAATGACTATTTCAAGGGAAAACTGTCCGACGTAAAACTTTACGGGCGAGCCTTGTCAGATTCAGAGATTCAGATGCATATGAAGATCAGGTAACTACTCGTGTCCATTCGCGGCTCGAACTTTGCCTTCGACATTTTGTCAATCGAAAGAGCTTCTCAATCGGGGAAAAAATGAAATGATCTTTTTTGATACTTTGCAACGACTTTGTCATTGAACATCAGTTCGCGGAATTTTAGTCTGCAAATCTTAGGGCTAATGGAGTTGTTATCCCCCTCGCATGACAGGTATTCGCATGACAGGTATTCGCATGACTCTGTTCCAATGGCTGAATGCGGTTATTGACGGGATGATGGGCACGTCCGGTAGGGGGGGGCGACGTAATTCTGTGTGGAGCCGCTGTTCATCCGCTGCGAAAGAAGTGCAGGGGTTGGAGGCAAAGTGTCTCTTGTCCGCCACGCCACTCGCCGAGCCGTCAATAGAGCAGCCTGCGTTGACGAACGTGGACATGAATTCCCTGGTGCTGATGTCTGAGGCAGGATTCATTCAGTTCAATGCCATTGGATTGCAGGATTTGAGTAGTCTCAGTCCTTCCCAACGGAGCCAATTCATCTACGGTCCGCAATTGCCTGTGACAACTTTTCCGACCCCAAGTGAAGACCTCTATGATGAAGGAGCCGGAGCCGTCTGGGGTTCGCTGTCAGATGAGGGGGCTCCGTCATCCAACATCCCCGGCGGCACGTTCGATGGCACCGGCGCTGTCGATATGGGCGTTGACGGCATCATGGGCACCGATACTGGCGGTGCCGTTTATAGCCCACCAGGTCCCGGCGATTACGGTCCCGGCGATTACGGTCCCGGCGATTATGGTCCCGGTGACACCGCCGACACGGGCTACGATACATTCGGCGTCAATGATGCTCCCGTTCCCGAAACGGGTGATTTCCCGTCGGCTGACAACGGCGTTGACGGTCCTGGCGATACTGGGCCCGGCGATACTGGGCCCGGCGACGTGGACGGTGTTGATGCCGGCCAGGAGCTGGACGTTGAAGTCAGCATTACGTCGTTAACGACACAGTTCTATGAAGGCCCATATGCTCGCCGGAAACTGGACCGAGCACTCTTAAGCCTGTCACGCGACAGTATCGACGACGATAATGTCCTCGAAGCTGCAACGGCGACTTTGAAATTCACGGGGAAAGCCAAGTTTGGAGCCGACTACTATATTACCGAATTTGATGGGTTGGGGACATTCACGTTCGGAATTGGGGAACATGCCAACGAAGTAACGGTGATACTTGATTCGCCTGACGGCCTCGATTTGTTTTATCTTGTCTCCAGTATGGACGGAGACTACGAACTCGATGAAGATGTTAAGCTGGCGATTGTTAACGTGTCAACAAATGCCGAAATTGGCGACAACTCCAATGCGGAAACGATACTGATCGATTCTACGGGGGATCTGGATATTGACGGGCTGAACGAAGACACAGAGGATAAACCAGGGGCAAATATCAAGTTAAATGATGACGACGACAACAACAACAACCAGCCGGATTATCTGGATGGAATCCACGATATCTACGACAATGACCTAGCGCCAATGTCTCTGACATCGCATCTCTTGAGTCCTAATGACTATGCGCCATACGCACGCATTGCCGATGATCTTGTTGCTTCGACAGTATCGTATTTCGTCCTGCAGTTCGATCAGACAAAAGTGCGTATTTATAAATCGAACTGTGAGGTCGTGCTTCCGGGCATAACCGAGTTTTCCGATGTCGATGGATCGACCTTTTCGTTCTTCGTCGAAGGTATCGGAAAGGGTATCGGATCAATTTCCCTTGAGTGGATCGTAGAGATCAACGATCCGGGAGGGAGTCTTGACGGAATTGTTGTGTTTCACGAGACCTTTGATACCGTCAAGTACACTGTTTGGGGGCTCGATCTGGACATCGACAGCGATAACAACAATGGCTTCAGTGAACCCGATCACGGAAAGTGGGAGGAATACCTTGAGGATAATGAGTTTGCAATCGGCAAAATGCTGACGACGCAAGATTCGCAATTCACGCCAATGACTCTTCAGTTGCCACCCGGCTTGGACATACAAAACAGAAGCATAACGATCGATATAGATCCAGATAATCTCGCGACTCGATCCGGAGACGTACGACTGTGGAACACTTATAAAGCTGATCCGACGCGGAGCGAGTTGTTCTTGTATCAGGGCGGGAATCAGGTAGCGTTTGCGGAACAAACACTGGAAGAGTTGCGTTACAATCCGGTCGATGGCAAAATTACGATCTGGCTTGAGGCGACTTCGGTAACCAACTTTCATGATACCAAACGTGAGGTCCAGAGTGGCGGCAAGCCGGAAGATCGATTTAAGGTTACGCTGCACGGTGTCGCAGAATTCGAGTTGCGTGACATCGTGAAATTCATGGTGATCCACCCCGACTCTTTCTTCAAGGCACTCAACGACAGCCAGACCATCAGGGATGCGTTCGCCTCAGAACTTGTGTACGGACCACGCGGTTCAGACGGTGAATCAAATTCTGAGGCTGCTCCAATGGATGATAAGCGATGGGGGCTACGAAAAATCGAAAGGGAAGAACTTGAGGAAATGCTGGCAGGTGTTGATGCAAAGTTGGTAAAAATGATCATCGATAATCTATATCGAGTTCCGACGTCAACCGAACCAGGGCATGTATATGTGAGTAACTACGCAAGAGAATTTGCCGCTGCGTTGTATCTGGATCATGTGTCTGGTAAGTTCGTACTGTCGTTTCGTGGCACTAATTTCAGGGAGACGGTTGACTGGCTGAATAATCTTAGCCAGGGCGCGACCGGGTACGCTCCCCAATATGATGCAGCCCAATTGGTCTCGTATGGCCTGTCGCTTGCGACGGCACTGAATACATGGACTGATCCCGGCGTAGCTGGGCTGGAGTTAACCGGACATTCTCTGGGCGGCGGACTTGCAAGCGCCGGTGCGATTGCCGCCGGTGTGCATGCTCAAACGTTCAACGCTGCCGGACTCCAGGTGCCGGAGGTGTTTTTGCAGGCGGACGGCACAGACCTTGTTTCAGGCGCGAGCGGCCGCTACGCCCTTAGAAATACATTAATCCAAACGTATGCAGTATGGCTGGGAACGCCGAGATCTGACGGCTCCCAGGACGCGCCAGATATATTGACGTATTTGCAAAAACTGTTCGATGTTCAATGGAATGGTAAGACGTTTCTTCCTGACGCGGTCGGGGTAGAAACGAAACTTGATGGGCTTTATAACCTTACTGCAGACGAGTATCGCCTCTTGAATCGAATTCGCGATCTTATCGTGGGCTTTGAGGGAGAGCCCCTGAGTTCTTTTCTTCCGCTTTTCGTAAGTGCCGGTTGGCAATTTGAGCCGTTCAGAGAATGGCTGCGTAACAATTACATAGATGTCTACGCGACCATTGACTGGCCGATTGCGACCTCGTTGATCACGAAGCTCACGAATTCGCATGGAATGGAAAACATTCTCCATGGGCTGATGATTAAGCCCGGGTGGAATGTTTATGATGTTGTAAATCCCCAACAGGGAGGGGTACAGTAACTCTCGTGATTTGTTTACGGCAAGGATCGGAGGTTTTGTGAGTCACAGGCAACGATTGCTAATTGCAGTAGGGAGCATGATACTGATTTATGACATCTCGCTGGCCGTCCACTACGTCAGGCTGCGGGGGAAAATGGAATCGGTTGAAAGCCGATTTCGCGTGGAGCTGAAGGAGCGCAACAAGTCTGCGCCAAGTAGCGAAATTTCCAATCGGGCCAATATTGCAAGAAGCTATTGCTGGAGTGGCAGCGACTTCTTTGAGTCGCCAGAGATGCTGCAAGCGTGTGACGCAATCCTGCACAATGATGAGACTCAGTTGCGAAAGCTGCTGGATGCGCAGCTGGAAGTCAATACAACAGGAAAATATGGCTTCACACTTTTGTTTTGGGCATTTGCCTGCGACAACTTGCAGGCATTTGAGTTGCTGCTCGAACAGGGAGCTGATCCTGACCGACAACTTAAGCGCAGCATCGCCGCTGGCCGCTATGAATTTCTTTACCTCATGGATTCTGTTTTGTTTTCGAGTGCAAAGCGAAATAATGAACGTTTTCTATTGTCGGGGTTGAAATATAGCCATGACATAAATAGACGTGATATCACAGGAGAGAACGTGCTTCATGTTCTGACGTCACCATCTTCGTTCGGAACGTTCGAGGTTCTGAACGCAGCTATTGCCGCTGGCGTTGATGTGAATGCTGCTGATGGAAGTGGCAGTACTCCAGTCAGGAGGGCTTTGGGTATGGGTCGCTTCGCGGTAGCGTTGCAGCTGTTGAAGGCCGGAGCAGACCCCAGAGTGGGAGTGGACGGTCTGGACGGATTCAAAAAGTCGCTCGATGTCGCCAGTCTCAGATGTCAACAGCGGAAGGAGGTGGAGGGAAGTCAGCAACTGGACGAGATAGCGAAGTGGTTGATGCTCCATTTCGACATAGAATCCAACTCAAATCGGATTTAAGCACGTTGGGTGTCTGTTGCCAAAGCCAGTCACGCCGTCTCGTTTTCAAAGGTGGATGAGTTCGGAAACGTTATGATTCCTGGACTTACTTGGGAGCGTGAGGATGGTCAGAAAGTACTGCACGGAAATCGCTGTCTGTCTGCTGGCGGCTTGTGGTGTCTTCCTTTGGATTGTCGCACATCGTGTTGATCAAGACCTTGGCGTGAAGAAGTCCACTCTGGAGTCTCTACTTGAAAGTCAGCTGAAGACGAGGGCCTACCCGGATCATGGCCGCCCCTACGGCAGGAATTCAACCGATTTTTTTTCAACCTCTCAGTCTCTGCAAGCTTGCGAAGTCATCGATAGAAGAGATTCTGAGGTTTCGAGCGAACTTCAGGGGTTTATCGAAAGCGGTCTTGATGTCAATGTGAAAGGCAAGTACGGAATGACGCTCTTGACATGGGCATTGTATCGGGGAAATTTCGATGCCTTTCGGAAACTACTGGACGCCGGAGCCGATCCAAATGTGCGGTTTTCGACTGGTTTCGAGTTGCACCTTGTTGGCTGGATTGATCGAGACGCAACGGTACTCACTGTGGCAAATGTGATTGGAGAACGAGAGTTTTTGGATCCTAACCTGTTCAAAGGCGTGCAGATTAACCAGCATGATGAGGCCGTTGACTAAGGCGTCTCAGCGGCTCGCACGGGACCTATTCAAGGTTCGGGAGGTCACGAAAAGCAATCCGACGGTTTCTTGATCGGATCTTCGAAAGTCAATGTCGGATTCACCCCAACCGTGGCTTCAAATCATTCGCTGCGCAGTGAAAGGCGACTTTTGATGGCAGATCTCTTGATCATCATCTCCCTGGCATTCATCTGGTGCTGGGATTATCCGGGGGATCATCCGGCGAAGAGGTTTATTGCGAAGTTCAGTTTTCCGTTCGTCTACATGGGGTTCTGGCACGGGTGGGCGATGTTTGCTCCGGAACCGATTCATGTGAATCGCAGACTGCGGGCCGTGTTGACGTTTGCCGATGGCACCAAGGAAGACTGGAGTCCGCTTGGGCCGGACAGTCGCAGCAAACTCATCAATCTGCTCTACGCTCGCAGCTTCAAGTACGAACATTCGCTGCTCGGGCCGCGAGTCCTCCATTTGTACGGGCCGTTGTGTGATTTCCTGACGCGACAGGTGCAGGTCGATGGCGGCAAACTGCTGGTCATCGAATTCTTTCGTGATTCTCAAAATGTCAATCCGATCGGAGCTGAAACCGTGTATTCCGAAATGAAGTCGGTGGCGTTCTATCGCTACGATGCGGTGAAGCGAACAGGGGCTGTGATTCCGGTGGCACCGGCGAACTCAAAGGTCACAAAGAGTGTGGTTCCGAATCTGTAGGCCGGACCAAGCCCAGCGCCGTTCCGG
>JAYSPO010001783.1:0-2724 GCA_043722015.1 Candidatus Kuenenia sp.
GATTCATATCAAGGCGAAAGGGTCTGCCGGCCAAAGCGTCGGTGCCTGGCTCGCGCATGGAGTGACCATCGAAATCGAAGGCGACGCCAACGACTACGCTGGCAAAGGATTATCCGGCGGTCGCCTGATTGTCTATCCGCCGAAGGAAGCCGATTTTGTTGCGGAACAGAACATCATCATCGGCAACGTGGCCCTGTACGGAGCGACATCGGGCGAAGCCTACTTCCGTGGCATCGCGGCTGAACGGTTCTGCGTGAGGAATTCCGGAGCCACTGCCGTGATTGAAGGCTGCGGCGATCACGGTCTGGAATACATGACCGGTGGCCGTGCTGTCGTGCTGGGGCCGACAGGACGCAACTTCGCAGCGGGGATGTCCGGCGGAGTCGCGTACGTCTACGATCCGAAGGGAAACTTCCTGGTGAACTGCAATCTGGAAATGGTGGAACTGGAAGAAGTGACCGATGAAGCTGACATCCACGAATTGGGAACTCTGATCGAAAACCATCATCGCTACACTGGTTCTGCGGTCGCCAGAAACATCCTTGACCACTGGAAGAAGTCGCTCACGCAATTCCACAAGATCATGCCGGTTGACTACAAGCGTGCGTTGAAAGAACTGGCCGCAGAACAACTGGTGAAGGCGTGAGGTTAATTCCCGCGGCAGGAAATGAGTCCGGCGAGCGGAGCGGCGTGAGCCCTCCGGTATCTCGTCTTTGTATCGGCAAGCTGACGCATGCCGCTCGCCAATTGTCTCGCTCATCGACGCCGTGATCGATGTGACATCTCATCTCTGCGAGAATCGTACTGCTCGGCAGTGTTTTGGGATCATCTTTGGTTTGCTGGCTTCATCCATCATAATTTGTACAACTCTGACTTTGGTGACGGGGACAGAAATTGTCGATGTTGGCTGGTACCTGATCGTTCTGTCCACTCTCATGCTGGCGGAGATCTCAATCGCTTGTTTTCTTTCTGACTGGTGATCGACATTCTTCCAATCACACCGCTGTTGGTGATCAGCACGTCGCCCGACCAAGGCATTGTCAAGTAGCTGCTTGTCATGGGAGGGATGGGATTTATGAGAGTTATGATGGCGTGGATGTGTGGGTGTGCGAATATTGCCTTGGACGTTGGTTGCGATAGTTTAATCGGGCTTTGGTCATTCGTTCGCGAAGGCCGCCTTGTTCGATGAATTCCTTCTCCAGTGTTTCCAGCTGCTGATCCAGCAGATAATTGGTCTGATGCATCAGACAGATCGCGGTGTTCGCAATCACCTCTGCTGGACGGGTTTCAACGAAATCTCGATACAGTTCGAACGTCTGCGGTGTCCGCCGTCCCAGGCCATGTACAAACAAGGCTTCTTTGGAGTCCTTGTCCCAGATCCTAAGATCGCGAACTCGCAGGTAATCGCGAAAATCGGCCAGCAGTTCTTCGAGGCTTGCACGACCCACGTTGGTCAGTTTGATTTCCGTTTCCTTCGACGTCGTCGCCGCCTTGCTGCCTTCCAGAATGTTCTGTTTGCCCGAACGAGCAGACTGAATCATCTGATCAACCGTGCGGTCGCCTTTGGACAGAAACTTGTGGGCGAAGCGGAAGGTGATGTCGTATACGACTTCTGCTTTTTGATAGGACAACAGTGTTTGACAGTCGCCGCGAGGCGGGATGATGGGGCGTTGGTTTTGATTGGGATGGGATTTATGGGAAGAAGGGGAATTATGACTTTCATCATTCCCATGCTTCCCATCATTCTCATGCGATTCCTGCTTGTCGTTCATTGCAATCCCCTGATCGTGGCAGGCCGTTCAAAGTAATCGCGCCGCGCGGGACGCAATCAGGCCAGCGACATAGCCGCCTTTGAAGCCGGCGTCGATGTTGACCGCGACGACGTTCGATGCGCAGCATGTGAGCATCGACAGCATGGCGGTGATTCCGTTGAGAGAGGCGCCGTAGCCGACGGATGTGGGGACGCCGATCACCGGACACGGGACGTATCCCCCGACAACAGATGGCAATGCGGCTTCCATTCCGGCGACGCAGACGATGGCAGCGGCTTGCTGGAGTTTCGGGATATGCCTCAACAGCCGATGAGGCCCCGCGACGCCGGCGTCCTGAATCAGCTCACAGTCAATTCGCATCCAGCGCAGCGTTTCCATCGCTTCCTCGGCGACATGACGATCGCTGCTGCCAGCGGTAACCACAATCACCGGGCCGCCTTTGGAGACCGGATTTTCACATGGTTGATGCAGCCGCACAGTTCGCGCGGTGTCGTTGCGAATGATGTTGTCAAATTCTGCCTGGAGTGTTTTCACCTGATCCGGACGAAGCCGCGTGACCAGACTGTCCTGTCCGGCTTGTTGCTGAGCCTGCAGGATTTTTACGATCATCTTTGTCGATTTGCCTTCGCCGAAAATGACTTCCGGAAATCCGCAGCGACTTTGGCGCTGCAGGTCCACATCGACGCCATCGATCTGCAGCGCCTCTGATTGTGCGGTGCCGGAAAGCTGCTGGATTGCCTGTTCCAGTTGGTCCTGGTCAGGGTAGAGCGCGGCCAAGGCCGCTCGGAGATCGGCGAGGGATGGGGATGGGGATGGAGGGGACATAATGGGATGGGACATTCAGCTAAGCAGTGAGCGTACAAAAAGTGTTTCGACTAACCGTATTCTGTGACTCGTGCGACGTCAATGCTTGATTTCAGGGTAGGCCGGACCAAGCGCAGCGCCGTTCCGG
>JAYSPO010001784.1:0-1173 GCA_043722015.1 Candidatus Kuenenia sp.
AATCAAGCGTTCCTCGACAAACTGAGACCAGTGAGTGGTCGCATGAGAACTCGCCGCAGGCGGAGTTCCTGGCTGCGTTGGCGTCGGTTCTGAATGATCGTCGTCCAAATCCTGTGACTCCAGCCTTCGCTTTGATCCTCGCACCGATTCGGGCAGAAATGCGGGAACAAGCACAGGGCCAGTCGATTCCAGCAATGCATGCTTGATGACGCTTTGAAGTTCTCTCACATTGCCCGGCCATAGATAGGCTTTGAGCCGGTCGATTGTCTCGGGAGCAATGCCTGTGATTTCCTTGCCGAGTTCCTGTGCAAAGAGTCTGCAGAAATGCTCGGCCAGCAACTCGACGTCATCTCCGCGATCTCGCAGCGGAGGAAGAGTGATCGTGTAGACATTCAAGCGATAGAACAGGTCGCCTCGGAAATCTCCCCTCTCGATCATTGCCTCAAGATTTCGATTCGTCGCAGCAATTAATCGAACATCGGTTCGAATTGACTCAGCACCGCCAACGCGTTCAAACTGCTGATCCTGCAGAACTCGCAGCACTTTGGTCTGAGTCAACGGCGTCATATCCCCAATCTCATCCATGAACAAAGTGCCACCTGAGCACTGTTCAAACCTGCCAATTCGTTTGCGATCAGCTCCGCTGAAGGATCCTTTTTCGTGACCGAAGAGTTCACTCTCCAGCAGGTTCTCCGGAATTGCCGCGCAGTTGATCGCGAGAAACGTCTTTTCGGCTCGCTGACTGTAATTATAGATCGCGCGGGCAATCACTTCTTTTCCCGTTCCACTTTCTCCAAGAATCAGCACCGTAACATGCTGTGACGCAACTCGCCCGATCGCTCTATAAACTTCCTGCATCGCCGAGCAGTTTCCAATGAGCAGATCGCCGCTCCCGTCCTGACCATGATCGGCTGGCAGTTTTGCTGGTGTACGCATCAATCGGCTGGTCTCCGCAGCCGACTCAACCAGTGGAATCAATGTCTCCGGGCCGAACGGTTTCAAAATGTACTCAAACGCCCCCGCCTGCATGGCCTGAATCGCGGTTCCCGCCGTCCCCTGACCGGTCATCAGAATAACGGGAATGCGTACATCGGCTTTATGGAATTGCTGAAACAATTCCAGCCCGGACAAATCGGGCAGACGAATATCCGACAGCACGACGTCTGGCGACTT
>JAYSPO010001785.1:0-5349 GCA_043722015.1 Candidatus Kuenenia sp.
GTCAGCCCTCCGTGCAGGATCCGGAGAACACGGAGGGCTGACGCCCAGCCGCTCGCCTCGACAGTTCTTTATGCACTTCAGCGCTTCTTATACTTTACCCCCGCATCAATCCACAACCACAGCAGAGCTCCCACAACACTCATGCAACACGCTGCGCCAATGGCAGCTGGCCAGCCGTAGTTCGTCCCGATCCATGGAGTGCAGATCGGGGCCAGACTTCCGCCCGCATTGCCGATGGTATTCAGGAATGCGCCGGCAAGCCCGCCCTTCGCGGGTTCCAGCGCCGGAGCAGTGGTCCAGAAAATTCCTTCGCACATTCCAAGAGCTGCCAGCGCCAGGGAAAACAGCAGGATCACAACATTCGGATCTTTGGCTGCCACTCCGAACCACGCAAACCCAGCACTCAGCAGCATGCCAGACATCGCGATACTACGAGAGCTCCAGCGAACTCCGAATCGACGACTGAGCCGATCCGTCAGAAGGCCACCCATCGCCATACCGACTGCCATCGCAATCATCACAATGAATGTTGCTCGACGACTCTCGCCGTCCGGCAGCTTCAGTTCCTTGCCGAAGTAAAAATCGATCCAATAGAAGAATAAATACTGGAAGTAGCTGTAGGCCGCATAACTGGACGCGAGCACCAACAGCCCGCGATTTCGAAACAGCGACACAAAGTCGCCTATGGATGCTTTTGTGCCAGACGAAGGCACGCTGCTCGACGCAACCAGTTTCTTTTCCGCAGCGTTGGTTCGAGGATGTCCGACCGCATCATCAGTGGCGATCAGGAACCACACGACCGAGAAAGCCATCATCGTGCCGCCGGAGATCATGAAGGCCGACGACCAATCGAACTGATCCATCAGCCAGCCGAACCCCGGAGCCGTCACTGCGATGCCGATCAAAGCACCGGCGGTCACCAGACCATTGGCCGTTGAGCGACTTGTCAACGGCAGCCACAGTGAAACACTGCGCGCGGCACCTGGGTGCAGTGGAGTGCTGAAGAACCCGGCAATGCCTCGCACGAAAATCAGTGGGATGAGCAAAGAAGCGACCGGCAGTCCCAGTTCTCCCAGTGCGCCGGTCAGCACCACGCAAAGTCCCATACCCAGCCCCATCGCGGTCAGCGCACGTCTGGGACCGATCCAGTCAATCACCCATCCGCCGGGGAGCATGCACAACGTATAGACCCACAGAAATGCCGAATAAACCTGCCCCATTTGAACTTCGGTCAGCAATCCCGGGCCGATAAAACTCGCCTTGGCAGCGACCGTGATGCCGACACGATTGAAGTGTCCGAGAAACGTAAACCCCATCAGCATGGCAACGATCAGCCAACGGATGTTGGTTGGCTGTGGCGACGCACCGGCTCCAGCCTGGCTTTGGTGAGTCTCCGGAGGAGCATACGGGGTGTCTCGTTGCGTCATTCGTTCAATACCTTGCTGTTGTGCTTCGCGCGGCGGGAAATGAGTCAGGCGAGCGGAGAGGCGTGAGCCCTCCGGTACCTTGTTTTTGTACCGGCGAGCTGACGCATGCCGCTCGCCGATTCTCCCGCTCATGACCGCGCAGAGTATATCTCGGCAAGGCCCAGCCGGGAGGCCGCATTAACGAATTCGAAATCCCTTCACGATCTCCACAGGCAGTTGGTATCCGATCCCCGGGCGTTCGGGAAGCGTGATGACTCCGTTTCTGACCGGAAATCCGGCGTTCTGCAACTCGCGTCTCAATGGAGATTCGAAGACCTCGGCAGGTGCAAACTCAATAAACGGTGTGATGGGTGAGTAAGCTGCGAGATGGACTGACGCAGCTCCCAGAATCTGAGTCGACCAGTTGCCGGGACACACCACAGCCCCGCGCGGCGCAGCCAGTTCCACGATTCGCTTTGCTTCGGAGAGCCCGCCACAGGTCGTCATGTACGGCTGCACCACCGTCACACCGCCTCGGTCCATCATTTCGAGAAATTCCCAGCGAGTGACGCCGTGCTCCCCCATTGCGAGCGGAATCGACGTCTTCGCCGCCAGTTTTGCATAAGGCTCGGTTGAATCGACAGGAAACGGAGTCTCGAAAAAATAGATGTTCTGATCTTCAAGCTGACGGCAGACTCGAAGCGCCGTCGGAACATCGTTGAACAGATAACCGACATCGACCATTAAAGTCAGTTCGTCACCGATGGCCCTGCGACATCGTCGAGCCAACTCAACAACATCCTGAGGCGTTGACATCATGGGCTCCACCTTGAACGCACGGTAGCCCAGCGATGCCAGCGTTTCCGCGCGAGACACCTGCTGCGAGAACATCGGCTCACCGCCCCAGACATCGGACACCAGCGTGCAGTACGGAACAACTTCGACGGTGCTGCCAACAGTTGACTGAAATGGCCCGCGCTGCGCACCGCCGAGCAGCTTCCAGACAGGCTCATTCAGCATCTGTCCATAAATATCCCAGATCGCAACATCCAGTGCGCCGAGGATCATGATTTCCCACCCGCGCCGATTGGTATGCATCAACGCATCCCACATGTACTGCCAGAGTCGTTCCGGATGCGTGATCTCCCGGCCGATCAACAGGCGTCCGAAGTGAGTTTGTGAATCGCCGACAGTCGCCTGCACAACTCCCGGGGGAACCCGGAAGACTTCCGACAGGCCGGTCACGCCCTGATCGGTATGGATTCGAATGCACGCCAGAGGCTCGACGCCTCCCTTGTCGGGATCGATCTCCGGACCGTCACCGATCACAAACACTTCAAAATGTGAGATCTTCATTCTGGGTGAGTTTTCTGCAACGAGTTCCGCCGCCTGGCGCGACATCTGGCCTTCGGCGGCTGCACATTCTGCATTGTGCGATGTTTTGTAATACTGTGCAACAAACATCCTGAGCGTCCGCTGTCGATATTTCAGCCGCTGACGGTCGATCTTCAAACACGCGTCCATGCCGACCGACGATCTGCCATTGGTCCGACCCACCGAAATCAGCGACTGGGACCGTAGAAACTCCACTCGATCCTGACGATTGACTAAGCGGGAAAGTCATTTCAGACTACCGGCATGAGTACAGTCGGCATTCGGGTTGAGGATTTTTCACAGGAACTGGACAATGAAGTGTTTCGCTTGTCAGGCCGAAATTCAGGACTATGCCACCGTGTGCCCAAAGTGTGGCGAGGATCCTCGATCGAATCCCTACGAAGCACCCACCGCCGGACGAACGAGCCCCGTCGTCAATCCCAATGAAGGTGATGCCACCGGAGGCATCATTCCGTATAAGAATCCCAAAGCCTTGATTGCGTATTATCTGGGCATCTTCAGCGGGTTTCCGGTCATCGGATTCTTCCTGGCTGTTCCGGCACTCGTGCTTGGCATCATGGGACTCCGCGATCGCAACAGAAATCCGGCGATCAAGGGCAGTATTCATGCCGGGATTGGCATCGGCTGCGGTGCGATTTTTACGCTGGTGTGGGGCGCTGTCATCATTGGGATCATCATTA
This sequence comes from Candidatus Kuenenia sp., assembly GCA_043722015.1. Taxonomy (GTDB): domain Bacteria; phylum Planctomycetota; class Planctomycetia; order Planctomycetales; family Planctomycetaceae; genus SXXK01. The sequence continues at coordinate 3,482 of JAYSPO010001785.1, forward strand.
GCATCGTGACGAACGGTCGTCTTTAGGCGATCCATGGCTAAGTCACGCTCACAGCAGTGTCCGTTTGACCTTGAACGCATCGTTGTTGACACTGACGTGCGTTACATTGAGTACCACGACACACTGAAATCAACAAACACGACGGCCGTGGAATTGCTCGGCCCGCTTCTGGACAACGCTCCCGCTTTGGTCCTGACATCGAACCAATCCGCAGGACGAGGCCGAAAAGGAAATCCATGGTGGTCGTCCGCCGGAGCGCTCACGTTTTCGGGGGTCGTCGATGCGGCGCAGTTGCCGATCACGGTCGAACGACGTTCCATGGTGTCACTGGCTGCCGGACTGGCCGTGCGTGACGCGCTGCTGACGTTGATGCCGGGTTGTCCGTTCGTGCTCAAATGGCCCAACGATGTACTCATCGGCGACCGTAAAGTCTGCGGCATTCTGGTCGAACAGCATTCGGTCGCTCAGCGGCAGGCCGTGATCATCGGCATCGGCGTCAACGTCAACAATTCCCTGCGTGAAGCGCCTGCTGAGATTGCGCAACGAGCCACGTCGTTGTTTGATCTGGAAGGACGCTCGTTTGATCTGAGCAGTCTGCTGATTGTGATCCTGCAGCGGCTAAGTTTTCGCATCAACCAGTTGACGACACAGCCTCGACTGGCGCTGGCTGAAACAAATTGTCACAACGTACTGACCGGGCGCATTGTGACTTTGCAGGTTGGCGACACCACAATCACCGGCCTGTGTGTCGGTGTTGATGACGAAGGTCAGTTGGTCCTGCAGACTGAGTTGCAATTACATCGTTGCGCCAGCGGGATTGTGGTGAAGTGGGAGTAAACCCTGCTTTTTCAATGCACATTGTCGTGTTGGTGCAACGTGCTTCATGTTGCGTTTTTCAAACTCATGATTAAGAAATTCCGGCTCCCATTACAACGCAGTCCGGAATTGTGTGAGGCCCGCTAAACGAATGAAACAGAATTTCTTTGTGGTGCAGCGGTGCCTGTTTGAGCTTAATGTTCAATTGCTGTTAAAAACTTCAATACACAGCGGCTTCATGTGCCGCTGGTTGTAGGGTGAAGGGACAACGGTGAGTCCATGTTGTGGACAACGCTCATGAGATCGTCCCTGAAGCGAAAACGTTGCCGCGATAAACTGCGGCGAACCGGAAGTGCGATGGTGGAAGTCGCCGTCTGCTTTCCGGTGTTCCTGCTGATCCTGATGGGAATCATCGAATTCGGTCGGGCAATGTCTGTCAATCAGATGCTCAATTCTGCGTCTCGCATTGGCTGCCGGGCAGCGATGCTTGACGGATCCACAAACAGCAGTGTGACCAGTGTCGTGAAACAGTACATGGTCAGCACAATTGGCTGCCAACCGGCAAGTGTGACGGTCGCCATTACTGTGACTGCCGACGAAACTGACGCGGAGTTGTCCGACGTGTCGAAGGCATCCACCGGCGACATGATCAAACTCAATGTTTCCGTGCCTTTTGCCGACGTCAGTTGGTCCGTCAAGGAATGGATGGGCGTATCCACGATCCGTGGCCAGTGTTCGATGCAGCACGAATAGATCTCTTGCGCCGTTTTCTGTCGGCGAAAATGCTCGCCGCAGGCAATTCGGAACGCACAGCCAACCAAACTCAACAAGGGGATTTCAATGTTACGTTGCCAGACTCCATGCATCGTCAATTCCGTAAATCAACGGATGGCATTCACTTTGTGCCTGACCGTGGTCCTGTTTCTCGCAGATCCGGCAGCCGCCCAATCAACAGGTCGAACGCTTGTACGCGTTGAAGAAGACTGGGTCGCCATGATCGGAGAGCCAGATCCGGCAATCTCGTCACCTCAGATCATGAATTTTATCTCCCC
>JAYSPO010001786.1:0-14383 GCA_043722015.1 Candidatus Kuenenia sp.
AACGGGATTCCGAACACCACTGCGACTTGACAGTTCTTCCAGTCGCGTGATGGCGGTGTCGAGAGATTCCCGCGCCAGATCGGTGCGTTTTTCTTCTACGTAGACATGCGCCAGTTGCTGCAGAGTTCGAGCCAGAGCGAACTGATACATGAGCACGTCTGGGAACTGATCGGCCAGCTGCTGATGGTACTTCAGCGTTTCTTTCAGCGTCACTTCCGCACGGTCGGTCTTCCCCTGCACCAACTGCATTCCCGCGATTCGCGCCAGCGTTGACGCATAAAGACTTCGATATTCCGGAACCGTGGGATGCGCTTCAACCAGTTCTTTACACATCTGTTGAGACTTCATGAGTCGCTGCATATCGGTTGGCCGAAAAGTCGGCAGCGTGCTGAGAATATCCGCCAACTCATACTTGAAACGATCAGACGACGGATACTCCTTCTGCAGGCCTTCGAGAATTCTGATCGCGTCGGCCATCGCTTCGTCCGCCTGGTTCCAGTCGCGAAAAATCTGAGCAATCTTCGCCTTGTCTTTAGTGGCCTGAGCAAGTGCGACACGATACGCCACGCTGGACGGTTCCTCTCCGGTCAGCTTCCGCAGGATCTCAATCGCCTCAGCGTTGGCATCTGCTTCACGTCGCAGCCGTAGATTCTGCGCCGGAGCCGGCGGTTCATCGCCTGGCAGGATCCGGTTAAGGAGCGGGTTTCTCAGACGATTCCGCGGATCCACCGCCGTGCGCAGCCCGAAGGAAACGAGACTATTGATTGCCGTGGCCAGCAAAAATCGCCCGTTCGAAGAATCATTCACCGCAGGCGATGTCGCGAGGAAAGTCTTCAGATCCTGAAACTGCTGCATCGCACCCGGGATCTCGCCGCGTTTTGCGGACGTCATCATCATGTGATGCAGAATTTCGCCCTGAATCAGAATCAGGCTGGCATCATCCGGCTTTCTGACGGCAATGGCTCGATACGCATCCAGCGCCGTTTGATAGGATTGTTGAGCATTCTCAAATCGTCCGAGCTGCTGTTGAATATCACCAACTCGCCGTCGCGCGGCGGCTGATTCGGTACTCAGATCTTTACTGTTCTCTGCCGCCAGTCGGTCGAAGAAACCCAGCAGTGTTTCCAGCAGAGTGACATCTGCATTGCTCAAAACCGCATCGGCTGCCGGGAGGAGATCGTCTTCACTGAGTTCTTCCAGTAACGATTCCGACCGTCCGCGCGCCGCAATATTATTGAAAACTTCTTCAAACGCGGAGATGGCAAGGTCCAGATTGGTTTCCGCACGGGCTCGCTCCCGCTCCACGTTTGCCAGGGCCAGACTCTTTTCAGACAGATTCTGTTCGGCACGTTCGTATTGAATATTTCTCGCAACCAGTACCTTTTGAATGCGGCGATTCGAAATACCCAGAATGATGGCAATCGTGGCCAGCAGGAGAACCATGGTGGCCGAGAGTGACGCGATCAGCGGGTTGCGCTTCGACCAGCGCCAGAGTCGCTCAAACGGCGTCACGCGTCTCGCCAGAATTGGTCGGTCTTCAAGGAATCGGCGAAGATCGGCCTCGAATTCCCGAGCACTCTGATAACGTCGTTCAGGCTCAGCCATGCAGGCCTTGAGCGTAATTGTCTCGAGGTCCGCTGGAATCTCCGGTCGAGTTGTTCGTAGTCGAGGCACAGACTGCCGACTTTGTCCGTTGAGTAACTGCGGGGCATTCCATGCAGGTTTCAACGCGAGAAGTTCGTAGAGCGTCAGGCCCAGTGCATAGATATCGGTACGGACGTCCGCCTCGCCGCGAAGCTGCTCAGGAGCCATGTAACGCAGTGTCCCGACAATTTCTCCGGTCTGCGTGACTCCTTCGAGGTCTGCCTGTTTCGCCAGCCCGAAGTCGGCCACCCAAATCGTCTCGTCCCGATCCAGAATCAGATTGGCCGGCTTGATATCACGATGCAGAATTCCCTGCCGATGCGCGTAATCCACGGCGTTCGCCACGTTGGCAATCACGCGCGCAATATTACGAACGTAGGCCTGATTCAGACTCACGTCCTCCGCAGAGCGCAGGACTGCGTCGTCGTCGTGACACGTCAGATTCACGGTTGTGTCTGCAACGTGAGTCTGGAACTGAATTTGAGTGGCACCGAGTGGATCCGGAGGTCCAGAAAGATCCACAGACAACCCGGACTCATACAACGACGGCGCGCTCACTGATGTTGTTGTTCCGAACAATTGTAATACGGCATCCATGGCACAAAATCGGCTTGCCCCCGGCTTGTTGCCTGAAGTTTGATCGCCTTTCCTGAGGACCGGGACAGTCTTGCCTCCTGCCAAAATGGTATCAGGCGGAGTGATCCTTAAATGATGGATGATTTCCGCCAGTGTCACTCCATCAATCAGCTGCATGGCGTAATACTGCAAACCGTGGTCTTCACCGATGCCGTACACGGGAACAATATTGCTGTGGTGGAGGCTGGCGGCGGATTCTGCTTCGCGACGAAACCTCTTCAGTTGTTTCTCTGAGCCCGCGATCAGCGCGCTGATAACTTTGAGGGCCACATGCCGCTTCAGCGACTTCTGTTCGGCCTCGTACACGATTCCCATGCCGCCTCGGCCGATTTCACGAATCAACTGAAAATCGCCCAACGACTCCGGCATTGACCGCACAGACGCAGCGCCGATATCTCCGGATCGGCGATGCTGCTCTTCACGCTGACTCGCTCGTTCAATCATCTGAATGGACGGAAAGACGGACCGAATCATTTCCACATGTTCCGGGTATCTCAGGCAGTACTCTTCAATCTGCGGACTCTCGCCCGCGCGGATCCGCTCAGCAAACTCCTCAGCCAGTTGGTCTACAGGATGTCGATCATCAACGGGCAACATACAGAGATTTTCCTCGTTTATCCTGCGCCCGGCCATGATTAAGACATTGGCGAGCGGCATGCGTCAGCTTGCCGGCACAAAAACGACGTACCGGAGGGCTCACGCCGCTCCGCGCCAGACTCATTTCTGATCACGGGGATTATAGTCATCCGGTCTGGTTTTTGAATTCAAACGCTGCATGATCTCACTCAGTCTGGCTGCGGCACGCAGATATCGATTGCTGGCAGCCGTCGGAGTCAGACCCAGAATCTCCGCCACCTGGCTATTGCCAAGCTGTTCGAAATGTCGCAAAGCCAGGACTTCTCGATCTACGTCATGCATTGAATTCAGCGCTGCCTGTAACCACTGCAATTCTTCAGCGTTCACTGCAAGCTGGCTGGGAGATGTTAACTGATCGATCAGAAACTGCGCGATGGAAAGACTTGTGCCGTCTGATGTCCCGGTCGAGGCAAAGCGAATTTCACGATTCACATCCCGCTTCTGTCGAAACTCCCGACGGTGGATATCAATGAGTGTCTGCAGCGTCTGCTGACGGAGCCACACAAAAAATGAGACATCGGCAGATTCAAAAAATGAGGGCAGCCGATCAGACGCTTCCAGATACGCTTCCTGGAGAATATCGGCGGCATCAATTCGACCACGAATGCGTGGATCCAGCCGGAAGCTGACAATCCTTTCCAGACGATTCTGGTATGACGAGAAAAGTGAGGCGAGGGCTGTCTGACCGCCCTCAACCAGCATCCGGCGTTCGTCTTCGGGAGTATTAATCATGATACGGCCCAATTCCAGAACACTCTGCAAGACCCAGACATCCGGGTGCTGACGCATCCTCAGCCAAAGAATTCATCTTCGTTTCATCGCGTGGGCATCGCCCCTCGCTTCAAATCTCAAATCTCAAATCTCAAATCTCAAATACGAAATTTCGAATACGAAATCTCAAATTGAACAATCGCGGCTCGCTGGGCACGCGGTTAAACGAGCCAATACCAACCGGGTGCGGTATGGAACGATGACATTGCGGATACTAATGAAACCAGACTCAGAACACTCGATGTTCGCAGATTATTGAGTCAGGAAACAAAATCAGGAAAACGTCTGTGGATTATTCCCGCGCCGCGACGGTACTTAGTCCTGAGACATTGGCGAATGCCAGTACCAGAGTGTCCGGATTGACTTAAGTGCTTTCTTCAAAAGGCTTTGTGATAAGGAATGTTTCGATGAAAAACAGTATAGTGTTCTCCGTTGTCCTGGCAGTCGTCTGTCTATCGACTGCAGCGTTTGGCCAGGATGCACCAAAACGCGAAGGGCAGATCGGTCAAAATTCAGCACGACGTCAGCAAGGCGGTGACCGCCCAGAGATCGCTGGCGCGATGGCTCAGAGAATGCCGCTGTTGATGGCACTTGATGCAGACAAGGACGGTTCGATTTCGGCAAGTGAGATTGAGAATGCGTCCAAAGCTCTGGCGACACTGGACAAGGACGGCGATGGCGCTCTCAGCCCGGAAGAACTTCGCCCCGACTTCGCCGCGATGGCCCGTGATGGAATGCCGCGTCCAGGACAACCGGGAGCGAACGGAGCACCAGGTAAGGAGATGATGGCTCGCATGTTTGAGCAACGCGATGTGGACAAAGATGGAAAACTCAGCGGAGATGAAATCCCGGAACGCATGCAGCAGAATTTGTCGCGAATGGACGAGAATGGTGACGGCGCAATTGATAAGTCAGAGATGGAAAAAGCGATGGCAAAGATGGGTGACCGAGCTGGGCAGGTCCGTGGTTCGAAGGGCGACAAAGACGGCGCTGGCGTAAAGCCAAAGCGACCATCAGCAGAATGACAGTCTGGTACTCTGTTACTCTTGTTTTGGGAAATCAGGTGGCCGGGGCTGGACTGAGCGGAGCGAAGGAAGCCCCGGGGTTTCGGGCTGCCGCCCTCCAACCCCGGCCACCCCTCAATCCATCAGTGACAGAGCACTGGCAGAGTGTCCCCGGCCCTGTGTTCACTGCTCCTGATCTTCGACACCTTGAACGATGTGAGTCTTTGCGATGCGACAGATCATGAATCAGAATTGGTCAAAAATCCTGTGTGCGGTTCTGGCGTTCTGGCTGACAGGAACTGCCCGAGCCGACGAGAAGTCTGTGGAGCCGACGCAGGAGGGCGTCAAGTTTTTTGAGGCGAAGATTCGTCCTGTTCTGATTGACCAATGCTATCGCTGCCACTCTTCGGAAGGGCAAGCAGTGCGTGGCGGCCTGTCCGTCGATAGTCGCGAGGCCCTGCTGGCTGGAGGCGAATCTGGTCCGGCGATTGTCCCTGGCGATCTCGCACAGAGCATTCTCTGGAACGCGATCAACTATGGTGACTTCAGCATGCCGCCGAAGAAGCAATTGTCGGCAGAGACGATTGCCGACTTTCGACAGTGGATTGAGATGGGAGCACCGGATCCTCGTGTCACGACCGCCACGGTAGTGAAGTCCCGCGTGACTGCAGAGGATATCGCGAAAGGCAAACACTTCTGGTCCTTCAAACCGCCCGTCAAACCGTTAATTCCCGAAGGCACTGCATGGGCCTCGTCCAGAATCGACAGCTTTGTGGAACAGCAGTACGCCTCTCATCAGCTGACACCGGCGGCAGACGCCGATGCCTTCACTTTGCTGCGTCGGCTGCATCTGGATCTCACGGGGATGCTTCCTTCGCCGGAAACGATGCAGCAATTCGCGGATGCCTGGCAGTTGAATCCGGAACAGGCCATTTCGTCGGAAGTCAATCGACTGCTGGATACACCGCAATATGGCGAACGCTGGGCTCGCCACTGGCTCGATGTGGCACGCTATGCAGAGTCGGCCGGAAAAGAAGTCGATCTTTCCTTTCCCAACGCATGGCGTTATCGCGACTATGTGATTGATGCCTTCAACAATGACAAACCGTACGATCAGTTTGTGCGGGAACAGATTGCCGGAGATCTGTTGCCAGCGAAGACAGATGCAGAATGGTCGAACCATTTGATTGCCACCGGTTTTCTGGCTCTGGGACCGAAGGCCCTGATTGAACAGAATCCGCGACAGTTTCAGGCGGATCTGATCGATGAGCAGATCGATGTGACAACTCGCGTGGTCATGGGAGTCTCGGTCGCCTGTGCACGGTGTCACGACCACAAGTTTGATCCGATTCCGCAGACGGATTATTACGCGCTCGCCGGAATTTTTCAGAGTACGGAAACATTTTACGGCGGTGCTCGCAGTCAGCGCAATCGACAACCGAGCAACCTGATCATCCTGCCAATTGACGACCCCAATCCGTCCGATACCGCAATGACGAAGCAGGAACTCGCGGAACTCCGGAAGAAGCGTGATGAACTTGAGCAGGAATCTGCAGAAGCGCGTCGGGCCGCACGACAACCACAGGCTGGCGGGACGGAACCTCGTCGCAGCGTGGCCAACCCGATCCTGCTGGGTTTCCAGGCCACTGAACTGACGAACCGAATCAACAGTGTCGATGAAAACGGACAGCCACTCACGGTCTGCATGGGCGTGCAGACCCTGGCGCAACCAAAGAATGCACGAGTGCTGGTCCGGGGAGAAATTGATCAGCCCGCTCAGGAAGTGCCGCGAGGTTTTGTGCAGGTCCTGACTTCGACTCCGGCGAACATCGCACCAGCGTCATCCGGTCGTTTGGAACTGGCAAAATGGATGACAAGCCCCGAACATCCCTTGACGGCCCGGGTCATGGTGAATCGAATCTGGCAGCACCTGATGGGTGAGGCGCTTGTCCGCGAACCTGAAAATTTCGGTGCGTCAGGACCCGGACCAACAGATGCTGAACTGCTGGATTATCTGGCCGTGAGGTTTGTGGAATCCGGCTGGTCCGTCAAAAGCATCATCCGTGAAATTGCCACATCCCATGTCTATCGGCTGTCCTCAAAGTTTGATCAGAATCGCTTTGAAAAGGATCCGGACAACCTGTACTTCGCCCGCGCGAACCCTCGCCGTATGGACGCTGAAGTGATTCGTGACAGCATGCTGGTGGCAAGCGGTCAGTTGGACACAAAGCGGCCGGAAGGATCAATGATTTCCCGCTTTGGATCGACTTTGATTGGCCCCAACGGACCGACGATGGTGCCCATGGCATCCGGGACGCCGGGCGTGGACGGCCGGCGTCCGTTGAATATGGCCGGCATGATGGCGGCAGCTCGAAGTCGTCAGAGCGAAGGCAGCGTGTTTGATTCCACCGTCTACTATCGATCGGTCTATTTGCCCGTCGCGAGAAACTCGCTGCCTCGATCTCTGGAAGTGTTTGACTTCGCTGAACCGAGCATGGTGATAGGCCAACGCGAGTCATCGAACACGCCGACTCAGGCACTGTACATGATGAATAATGTATTTGTGATTGAACAAAGTGACGCTCTGGCCCGGCGAATTCTGAAAGAGGCTGAGGCACCCGCTGACCGGATCGATCTGGCGTTCAGGTTGGTTTACAACCGCCCCCCGACGTCAGAGGAAATTCAAGCCAGCAACAAATTCTTCCGAAGTGCTGACACTTCCCCTGCAGAAGGCCGAGGCCGCTCACCGCGATCCGGAAGTGAAGAGAAGTTTGTGGCACTCAGTGAGTTCTGCCAGGCACTTTTTGCATCAGCCGAATTTCGATATCTGAACTAAGATCGTTTTAAGGACACCAGTCATGACGTTTCCAATCCCAGGTATTTCGCGTCGGGAAATTCTGCAGACGGCGTCTGCCGGTTTCGGATATTTGGCTTTTGCGGGCCTGACAGCTGAGGCTGCTGAGGCAGAATCGGAATCTCAGAATCCGCTGAGTCCGAAGCAGCCACATTTCGCGGCGAAGGCCAAACGCGTGATCTTTCTGTGTATGCAGGGAGGTCCGTCACATGTCGACACATTTGATTACAAACCACAGTTGGCAGTGGACTCAGGAAAAGGCAGCAAGTCCGGCGGCAGCCGACTGATGGCGTCTCCCTGGGAATTCCGTCAGCATGGGAAGAGTGGCCTGTGGATCTCCGATCTGTTTCCGGAAGTCGCAAAGCACGCTGATGAACTGTGTCTGATTCGATCCATGCATTGCGATCAGCCCACACATCCGCGTGCGATGACACAGATGCACACCGGCAATGCCCAGTTCGTACGTCCATCGCTCGGCGCGTGGACTCTGTACGGGCTTGGGACAGAAAACGACAGCATGCCGGGCTTTGTGGCGCTCAATCCTCCGGCGGCGTCGGCTCAGAACTTCGGTACCGCCTTTCTGCCGGCCATTTACCAGGGGACAAAGGTCGGGCGAACACAGCAGCGAGGACCGGCTGTCTATCGTGGTAATAGTTCAGGACCTTCTCTGCCAGACATTAACAATCCGCGGATTTCCTCGTCGGCCCAGCGCAAACAACTGGACTTCATCCAGACGCTGAACAAGCAGAAGCTGGAACGGGAGGAACATCAGCCGGGAGTAGAAGGCGTGATCGAATCCTACGAACTCGCGTTTCGCATGCAGGACGTGCTTCCGGAACTGATGGATGTCTCCGAAGAATCGGAGAAAACGCTTGGGCTGTACGGAATCGATGGCGGAGACACGGACGCCTTTGGACGCCAGTGCCTGATGGCCCGACGCTTTGTGGAAGCCGGTGTTCGATTCGTGGAAATCACGCACGGAAACTGGGATCACCACAATCGCCTTAAGACGGATCTTCCGGAAAGATGCACCGAAGTCGATAAGCCGATCGCGGGGCTGCTGACGGACCTTGCTCAGCGAGGATTGCTGAAGGACACGCTGGTGATCTGGGGCGGTGAATTCGGCCGAACGCCCGACGCTCAAAACGGAGACGGTCGCGACCATAATCACAAAGGCTACACAACCTGGATGGCTGGTGGAGGTGTCAAAGGCGGCATCAGCTACGGTGCCACGGATGACCACGGCGCTGTCGCAGTGGAAAACAAGTGCCACATCCACGACTGGCACGCCACGATCCTGCATCTGCTCGGCCTGGACCACACTCGTCTCACCTATCGCTACGCCGGCCGCGATTTTCGTCTGACAGACGTTTACGGCAATGTCGTGCAGGAGATTGTGTCCTGACACAAGTCCAGCCATTCTGCAGCGAGCCGATGATCCTGAATTCGCATGGGCACTTCATCGTGCCGTGTAGTGGCCGCGAGTCGCCCATCTCATGGGGACGGCATGTGCCCGGTCACAATCCGGAAGGCGATTGTGTAAATCACACCCGCGAGAACCCCACCGACGTTAAACATCACTAGCGCGGCAATTTCGTGTCTGCAAGCAGCAACGTAAGGTGAACTGCACCGGGCCCAACGTCCGCTCAACGTCAAAGCACTGCTGTTGAGTCAACCTCATCTGGTCGCGTCGCGGCAAGCCGCGAAGTCCCGCCCGGCAGGCGTGACCTACCAAAACTGCTCCCCGGCCATCAACAAAGGGCCATCAACAAAGTGCCAGTCACCGGCGTCAGTCACCGGCGTCACCAGTCATTCTTCATGATCGCTCTGACCGTCCGTACTACGCGGATGTTTATAGCAGCGGTACCACGCCGGTCTGGGATGTCTTGTACACGAATCGCATCGATCTGGAAGGCGTGCTCCAGACGTTTCCTCAAGTGAAGGTGATGACGATGGCAAGCCTGAATGACGACAACGTTCAGATGATTGCCCGTTTTCGTGATCTGGAAATACTGCAAGCCCGGCGAATTGAACTGACAAAAAATGGGCACACCATGCAGAAGTCTGTGCCAAAACTTCAATTGATCCTTCAACATTGATCAGGACTACGACAGCAGCAGTTCGGGCCATTTTGCAGACTTGGTTCCGGCGATAGGGCGGTTTTCGAGCGAGCGAAATGTGAATACAACCGACTGTTTGGATTCAGTCGAGTAATTTCGCGTGGCAGCGTGGAAGCAGCGCGCGTGAAAAAAGAGCACGTCGCCGGAATGCAGTTCGACCGGGACTGCGCGGGCAAGCAGCGGCTGATTTTGTGCCAGGTCGGTCCGCAGAAACAGTGCGTCATCCAGGCAGTCCCGCTGTGCAGGCTCAAAGTGAGTCCCCGGTAGTACGCGGAGACATCCGTTGTGTGGATTTTCCTCGCCCAGGGCGATCCAGATATTGACGAGGTCTCCGGTCGTGAAATTCCAGTACCGAGTGTCCTGATGCCAACCAGTATCGCTGCTGAAGCGAGGTTGTTTTGTCATGATGCAGTTGTGGTGAATCAGCGGCATCACGATGTGCGGGCCCAGCAGTTGCTGCAGTCGGTTCACCAGAAACGGTTCTTTGACCAGCTTCAGGAACACCGGATCGCGACTGATGGCCTGCCGCAGTCGTCGTGCCGTTCGTCCGCCTTCAGCATCCAGTGATTCGGGCGCACCGGGGTAGCTCAATTCGGCTTCGTACTCAATGTCACCCTGGTGGGCCGCCAGATCCCGTTGAGTAATGCGTTTCATGGCGTTGATGCAATCAGGCGGAATCAGTGCCCGCACCACAAAGTAGCCGTCACGATGAAATGTCTCGACTTCGTCCTGAGTAAACTCTGTCCTCGTGAATTCAATATTTGTCATAGTCTGGAGCAGCAAACAGCGTGATCTGCAACGAGGGTTGAAACGGGGGGGGAAATCGCGGTTCACGACAGCGGCAATTCTCACGAGCCCCGGAAATCCCCGCAAGCGGACGGTGATTGAATTCTCACTGTTCGCGGCGAAGCGATCGACTTTTCTGTGCAAGCCGTTCAAACTATCGCATTTCAGACAGATTTGTTGTAAAAGGCAGTTCAATCGATCGCTGCCGCAATTTCGTTCCTGATCGGACCGCTACGTGTCAGCCGGGTTTTGAGGCGAATCATGTTTGACAAATTGTTTAACCGCAAAGTTGTGTCTCATCAGAAGACTGACATTACGAAGCGGTTCAACCTGATTGGCCGTGTGGGCCAGGGCAGCATGTCCAAGGTCTGGCGCGCGACCGATCTGCAGTCCGGTCGGCCGGTTGCCCTCAAAGTTCTGGACAAGGAAAAGACAGCGAAATATGAATCCCGATTTCAGGGTCTGAGCAAACCCGCCGAAGGTGAAGTCGCGTTGTCGCTGCATCATCCGAATATCGTCAAAACATACGAATTCGGCTGGACGCTGGAAGACGAAATGTTTCTGGTGATGGAATTCGTCGAAGGCGTAGGGCTCGCACTCCTCGTGGATCTGCAGAATGAAGAAATGAAGCGCTATCGACTGCGGTATATGATCCAGATTGGTGAAGCTCTGAATCATTTCCATCAACAGAACTGGATTCATCGCGATATCTGCCCGCGCAACGTGATGATCGCAGACGACAAGACTGCCAAGATGATCGACTTCGGGCTGGTGGTTCCCAACACCCCGATATTCTGCCGACCGGGCAACCGCACAGGAACCGCCAGCTATATGGCTCCGGAATTGATCAAACGTCAGACGACAGATCAGCGACTGGACATTTTTTCTTATGCGGTCACCTGCTTCGAAATGTACACAAAGCGATTCCCGTGGGACGCGGCCCTGACGATTGATGCCGTGATGCAGCATATCAACAAGCCGCCGGTTCATCTGACGGAACTGATCCCGAATATCGACCAGCAGATTGCTGCGGCCATCATGAAAGGACTCGAAGCCGATCCGGATCGCCGCTGGCAAAATGTCAGCGACATGGTGGCCGAAATCCGTGAAGCTGAGGCTCGCATGGTGAAGGCCGCGCGCAAAGCTGCGGCAGCAAAGGATCCTGCCAAAGCCGCCCTGGCGCAGTCTGCTGCAGATTCCGCTTCGGTCGCTGCGAAGACCCCATCAATGCCACAAGCGGCCGAAGCGAGCGCCGCAGAAAAGGTGGCAGCCGAGAAACGTGTCGCAGCCCGAAAGAAGTCCGGAGAAAAGAAACAGAAAAAATCGTCGGATGATGATATTGATCTGAGTGAAATGTTCGGTGATTGAAACCACAACGCAATGCAACTCGACTCACGGCGTGGAGTCCAGACAATTCGGGAAAGACACCAACGTGCGATTAAACCCCCACTTCAAGCTTCTTGTTTCCGCAGCGATCGTTGTCCTTTCCTCCGTTTCATGTGGTCTGCTCATGGCGGCAGAACCACCCAATGTCATTCTGATCATCACAGACGATCAGGGTTACCCGCCACTCGCGAAGCTTGGTCACCCCTGGATCAGGACGCCGTATCTCGATGCACTGCACGACTCCAGCACAAGGTTCAGCAGGTTCCTTGTCTGCCCGACCTGTAGTCCTACACGATCTGCTCTGATGACCGGGCGACACTCCATGCGAAATGGGGTGACGCACACAATTCTGGAGCGGGAACGACTGACACTGGACGCAGTGACGTTGCCTCAGGTGCTGAGCCAGGCTGGGTACAAATCCGGGATTTTTGGCAAATGGCATTTGGGTGATGAAGAATCGTATCAACCACATCGCCGTGGATTCGACCATGCGTTCATTCACGGAGCGGGCGGGATTGGTCAGGCGTATGATTGCAGTTGTGCCGACGTCCCGCACAATTCGTACTTTGATCCGGTGGTCCGAATGAACGGCAGTTTTGTAAAAACCCATGGATTCTGCACGGACGTCTTCTTCACCGCGGCGATTGACTGGATCGATGAAGCAGAACAGGCAGACCCTCCGTTCTTCGCTTACATCGCCACGAACGCGCCGCATGGTCCGTATCTGGCTCCCGACGAGAATAAGAAACGCTTCCTGGAGATGGGGTTCGGAAATGAACAAGCCGCGTTTTATGGCATGATTGAAAACATCGATGACAACGTCGGCCGTCTGATGAAGCATCTGGAGGAACGGAATCTGTTCAGGAACACAGTCGTGATTTTCATGTCGGACAACGGGATGACGGGCGGTGGTTCCGGAAAGCCTGGCACACCACTGGGACACGACAGCAACGGGAAGGCAATCATGCCCTGGAACGCCGAAATGCGAGGGCTCAAGGGATCTCCGGATGAAGGCGGCGTGCGTGTTCCGTTCCTTGTGCGCTGGGACGGACACTGGACGGCAGGCCGCGATATCGATCGTATTGCCGGGGACATTGACGTATTCCCCACAATTGCGGCGATCACCGGTGCGGAACTGCCTGCAGGGCAGGTTGAGGGCCGCAGTCTGCTTCCGCTCCTGGACGACGCACAGACTTCATGGAGCGATCGTTTCCTCTACACACATGTGGGTCGTTGGGATACAGGCAAGGAACCGAATGATTTCCAGTGGAAGAATTTCAGTGTTCGCAACCAACGCTTTCGGTTCGTCAACAACACAGAACTCTTCGACATGGAAGCCGACCCCGGCCAGAAGAAGAACGTGATGGAACAGTATCCGGAGGTCGTTAAGGAAATCCGCACGGTCTACGACGCATGGTGGAAAACAACGCGTCCCATGATGGTCAATGAAACCGTCGAGATGTCGCCGACTCGACCGTTCCATGAATTGTACAAAGCACAACTGGCCAACGGTGGCATCCCGGAATGGAAGCCTCGCGAGTAGGATGGACATTCCTGTCCGTCGCGTTGACCATGCATCCTGTTTTTCCTCGCCTCTTTGAAGATCCTGCCCAGTTGGTTGATGGGTGGCCGGGGTTGGAGGGCGCTAGCCCGAAACCCCGGGGCTTCCTTCGCTCCGCTCGGTCCAGCCCCGGCCACCTGAACCAAAAGAGACCTGGCCGCGAATTGAAGCCGACTTATCCGTAAACACGCTCACCAATCAGCATCGCCGCAGGCTGCGTTGTCGGATGACAGATCAAGCCCCGCAGGTTGCTCGTATCGTGGTCAGCATTGAGCATCACGCATTGCATAGCTGCACCCGCGCGGATCTCGTGGCATTTAATCGGAAGGCCCAGCGAGTCGGCGGCATCAGTCGTTGCCATCGCCAACAGCCGTGGTATTGAAATGTCCGGGAAATGCGTCGCCACGGACTGCAGTTCTTTCCAGAGATTCAAATCCGGATTCGAGGCACGACTGTCAGTCCCCAGGACAACTCTGGCACCTGCGGCAAGCAATTGCCGAATAGGATGTGGGGAATGTCCGAAGAACGCATGTGTCCGCGGACAGAAGACAGTCGCCAGGTTTGCATGACGTGCGACAAATTGAATGTCATCTTGCGAAAAATAGTTGCCGTGAATGGCAAGTGCTCGAGGGGCACGCACAAGTTGTTCCAGAAAGTCGCGAATGCGGCTGCCGCCGGGAAAGGTTGCCGAATCCCATAGACCCAGCCCCGTCAGGAACTCGACAAAGCGGCCTTTTCCGTCGTGCAGCAACTCCAGCTCATCCGTTGTTTCGGCAAGATGCATGGCTAAGACAGCGTTGCGGTTGACAGACATTTCGACAAGTGATGAAAAGAGTTCCGGGTGAACCGTGTACGGAGCATGCGGGCTGATGCCACCGACAATTGAGCCGTCGCTGCCGAACTCAGAATATTGCGACAAATGGCCGGCAGCCTGTTGCAGGAGTTCAGGGATCCGCTCCTGTTGCAGCCCGATGACTTCGCGGAA
>JAYSPO010001787.1:0-1882 GCA_043722015.1 Candidatus Kuenenia sp.
GCGGGCCGGAATCGACGGGAGGGTGGCGGATCTCGACAGCGACAAACCAGCGGCGCTGCTGCCGCTGATCAGCGATAACTGGACAAACCACTTTCGATACCGTGGTGTCGGATCAATGCCTGATACGGAGCGGGAAAAACTGCATGATATGGTTGAGCGGGCCCATGCCAAAGGTCGCCGAATTCGGTTCTGGGCCACGCCTGAGACCCCTCTTCTCTGGCAGGAACTCAAGGCTGCGGGCGTTGATCTCCTTGGAACCGACGATCTTGAAAAGCTCAGCACTTTTCTGCGATCTTGATGGTCTTTTTCAGCCCGATCATCTGCCACGGCATCTTTAATCCCGGAACAAATCCGATGTTGCGACTTTGTCCGGACCGGCCGTTACCACCTTACTCTTATGTTCCCGGTCGTTTCCCGCATCCGATCCGTGATCCGTCGGGACACAGCTACAAGGCTCCCGGGATTCAACAGGAAACACACCATCGGAGTTTGACGGCGGCGGTGAGCCTTGCTTCGGACTGGAAACTGGCGTCGGATTATCTTTTCGGAATCGACCTCTTCAATCACGGGTTTTACTGGGAGGCTCACGAGACCTGGGAACAGCTTTGGATTGAATTCGGGCGATCAGGTCGCGATGCGGATTTCATCAAGGGACTGATCAAGCTTGCCGCTGCCGGAGTGAAGGCGAGGGAAGGTCGCCCGATCGGCGTGCAGCGGCATGCATGTCGAGCACAGGAACTGTTTCGCCTGGTATGGCATTCGCTCACAGAACTCGAGGTCGCGGTTCGTTTCGGCGGCATGGATCTCAGATCGCTGTGCGACGCTGCTGATGCAATCGCGGAGGACTCCGTCGAAATTGCAGCACATTCAGAGGACCCGTTGACGGCCATGCTGCCACTGATTCTGTCAGTCGCCGACATTGAGTCACGCTAGCAGAGTGCCGTTCGTCTCAATAATTGAACAACTGCACCTGCTTGTACACGTTGCCGGTTGCCTGATTCATTGCCCGCTGTACGATGCCCTTGGTATTGCTGGTCAGGCGTCGGCCTTTGATGGCCCGCGCGACCATCTTATGAGTCAATTGTTCGGTGGATGCCTCAACGAGGTCGTGAACCTTCAACTGCAGTTGCTGCATCAGGTCGGCGATCGGCTGTGGCCCAAAGTCGCGTGCGGTGTCGTTTGTCATCTACGGAATCTAGCGGAACGATAACCCTGATGACCAGTGCCACGACGGAACTTCCTGTTGTCGATATCATTGTCGATGAGTTTCCGAACAACGGCGTTTTCAACATGGCCATGGATGCCGCGTTGCTCCAGTTGGCCGCAGAACGCGAACGGAGTGTTGTCCGCATTTATGAATGGTCAGAGCCGACAGTGACGCTGGGCTATTTCCAGGGCTCTGGGCAGCCAGTGGAATCGCCATTCCCGGGGCTTCCGGTCGTCCGGCGATTGAGCGGTGGTGGAGCGATTTTGCACGATCAGGAGATCACCTACTCTCTGGTCCTGCCAGCATCACATCCAGCACGACAGGATCCGTCTTCCGTTTATGTGGCGGTCCATCGGATGATTATCAGGCTGCTATCCAATACAGGTGTGCCATGTCAGTTGCGCAGCGAGTTCGATGCAATGAATTCCAACACGGCGGTTACCGAAACAGGCACCGCAGGCGAACCGTTTCTCTGTTTCCTGCGAAAGAACGCCAACGATATCGTGCATGCATCCGGCAACAAGATCGTTGGCAGCGCACAGCGACGACGCAAAGGTGTGACGCTGCAGCACGGCAGCATTATTCTGAACGCATCGCGAGTCGTGCCGCAAGTGCCAGGAATTGGAGAGCTTGAACCGAATTTTTCACACTCCGACTTCCGGCAATCATTGCCCG
>JAYSPO010001788.1:0-1220 GCA_043722015.1 Candidatus Kuenenia sp.
GCCTGGAAGAATGGCTGGCTGCACTGAACACGGCTGCCGGTGATTCAACGATCACGCCTGCGGAATCAGATTCAGTGGGTTGCCCTGTTTCGTGCGAAATATTTCAAAATGTGGCCCACTCGATCCGGCCTGAGGACCTTCAATTCCCATCAGTCAATGTGTGCATTACCGACCAAAGCGGTCGGAATTCTGAAGTTCCGCAGATCTGCCTTTCCGCCGCCGGTAGATCTTCATATTCTGCTCTTGAATGCCCAAATGCCTTGTCAGGGAATGTTCTGGAGTTTGCCCGATGTCCGACACACAACTGGAACAGCGAATACAAACGCTTGAACAACAAATGCGCGACGTTCTGCAGAAAGTCCAAGCGTCGTCATCACAAAGCTCAGCCGCCAGAAACTGGCACAAGAGCCTCGGTATGTTCGATGATCACCCGGTGATGAAACAAATCGATGAAGCCGGAAAGCTTATTCGTCAGCAGGACCGTGAGCAGGGTGCCGCATGATCATTCTGGACACCGATCACCTGACGGTGCTGAAGTATGCCAAAGACAGCAGATTCATGAAGCTGGCACAGCGGATGGCCGATTCCGTTGATCAGGATTTCGCCACTACTGCAATCACGCTTGAAGAGCAGTTGAGAGGATGGCTGGCAGAGATCAATCGGTTTCCGGAACCCGAAAAGCAGATCCCTGCCTATTCAGAACTGACCGGGCTGATCGAATTCTTCAGCTACTGGACTATTCTGCCGTTCGACACTTCGGCGGCCTCCAGATTTCGTCAATTCCGTTCTCAAAAGAGCCGCGCTGGCTCGATGGATCTGAAGATTGCATCCATTGCCGTTTCACTCGATTGCATTCTACTGACCGCCAACACTCGCGACTTCGCCAGTATCTCCGGGCTGCGAATAGATAACTGGCTCGAATAGAGACCAGGCTCAGAGCTGTTGCATACCGTAGTATTCAAAATCTCAAATTGAGTTGCATGCTACGACCAGCCATCGTATTCCTTCATGGATAAAAATGCCGAGTTTGTCACGATCACATGATCGAGAACTTTGATGCCCAGCAATTCACCGGCTTCTCGAAGCCGCGTGGTGACGGCCCTGTCTTCGTGGCTGGGAACTGTGGATTCAGAGGGATGATTGTGGGCCACCACGATGGAAATGGCTCCGGTCAGCACGGCCCGCTGAAATACTTCTCGCGGGGAAACCGGGGCTTGATT
>JAYSPO010001789.1:0-4812 GCA_043722015.1 Candidatus Kuenenia sp.
GTTTCGACAACTTCCTTGAAGGCGGTAACAAGTTCGGTGACACTGATGACTGGGAATTCGTTCATGGGCGTAGCGTAACGAATCGGGCCTTTTGGAGCAAAATACTGGAGAAGCAGGAATTTGGAACTGGCGGAAATTGGCTCATCCGTCGTAGGATGCGTTGGTGTCTGTAGGCTGGACCAAACGGAGCGCAGTTCCGTCACTTGGCCGACCTGCCGGAACGGCGCTCCGCTTGGTCCGGCCTACCCCAAAATCGAATCTTGACACGGCACTAGTACATTGTCAGTCGTGTATTGATGTGTGCCACTGGCTCTGCCAGTGCTTCCTGCATATGGGGAGCACTGGCAATGCCAGTGGCACACAACCCATCAATGAATGCATGACAATGTAATAGGTCTCAGTTTGAAATATGGCCAAAACCGTCGCAACTCGAATCACCTTCATCCGCACGGCCGTTGTTGCCGTGTTGGCGCTGGTCGCGTTGTTGGCGTCCGACAGCTGCAACGCCTCGTGCGGCGAGTATGTCTATTCGCGATATCGAGCGGCGACTCATCAGGTACCAGAAGTGCGTCGGCACGTCGCGATAAGCGATTACGACATCTGGCAATCCGAATTGGTAGTTTCGGCAGAAAAACATGGTGTCTCACACGAAGCGATCCTCCCGGTGCCGATCCCCTGCAGTGGACCGGATTGTCGCCAAAGTCCGACGCCGTCGCTGCCGGTCGCCCCGCCGACAACTGTGACAAGTGGACACCAGGATCGACTCATCTGCGGTCAACTTGCCGTTGAACTGCCGTCAGAAGTGTCTCGTCGTCGAGACCTCAATGCACACGCTCGCGCGCTGCGCGGGTTTCCGCTGCTGATCGAAATGCCCCCGGAGTTTGTTGGCTGAAAACCGACCTGTTCTGTGTCTCCGGATTACTGACTGTTTTTCAGTTTCAGTTGTTTTTGGCATTTTCCAGCGTTCGCCTCCCAGAGCCTCTGGTCGTGATCGCTTGTTAAGAAAGTAAGCGTTTCCATGTCAGAAGTTGCTTCCAGCCCCGTTGTCGCCGATGCGCCAAAGAAGCTCGTGCGGAAAGCCATCGGGCCAAAACTGCGAATTGTGTTCAACGTTGTACTGACTCTGCTGGCCGTGATCGGAGCCAACAGTGCATACCTCGCGGGCGTGACGTTCCTGCAATGGTGGACGAAACGGACATATGAAGATCAGTTCTACGCCTGGATGTTTCTGGTCCACATCGTTGTCGGGCTGCTGATCGTACTGCCGTTCATTGTGTTCGGTCTGATCCATATGCGGAACACAAAGGACCGCAAGATCCGCCGCACGGTGATGATTGGATACGCTCTGTTCGCTGTCTGCATCCTGGTCCTGCTTTCAGGTTTTTTGTTGATGCGGATTGAAGGGCTGATCGATCTGAAAAGTCCTGTCGCACGCAACGTCATTTACTGGGCACACGTTGGTGGCCCGGTGATTGGCGGCTGGCTGTATTTTATGCACCGCCTCGTCGGTCCGAAGATGCGCTGGAAACAGGGATTGGTCTGGGCAGGACTCGCGGGAGCCACAGCGATCGGCATGATCATGATGCAGGCCCGCGATCCGCGTGACTGGAACACCGTCGGGCCTAAAGAAGGCGTCCAGTATTTCGAACCATCGCTCGCGCGGACAGCCACCGGCAATTTCATTTCCGCCGAAGTGCTCGACATGAACGACTATTGCCTGAAGTGCCACAAAGACGCTCACGACGACTGGGCGAAGAGCGCCCATCACTTCAGTTCGTTCAACAATTCGGCGTACCTTGCCAGCGTGGCTGAAACGCGCGAAGTCGGTATGAAGCGCGATGGCAATGTGCAGGGCTCGCGATTCTGCGCCGGATGCCATGACCCGGTGCCGTTCTTCAGCGGAGCCTTTGACGATCCAAAATTCGACATGCTCAAACATCCCACATCGCAGGCTGGAATCACCTGTACGGTGTGCCATGCCATTACGAATGTGAACAGCACACAAGGCAACGCAGACTATACCATCGAGGAACCGATTCATTATCCGTTTGCGACCAGCGAAAATGCCCTGCTGCAATGGGTGAATAACCAACTGGTGAAAGCGAAGCCGTCATTCCACAAAAAGACGTTCCTGAAGCCGCTGCATAAGACCGCCGAATTCTGCAGCACATGTCATAAAGTGAATCTGCCATTCACGCTCAATCATTACAAAGAATGGTTGCGAGGTCAGAACCACTACGATAGTTGGCTGTTGAGCGGTGTGTCAGGCCATGGGGCTCGCAGCTTCTATTATCCTCCGAAAGCCCAGACGGAGTGCAATACCTGCCACATGCCGCTGAAAGAATCCGGCGACTTCGGAGCGAAGTACTTTGATGACACCGGAAAACTGAAAACGCACAATCACTTTTTTCCATCTGCGAATACCGGGATCAACTGGCTCACCAATAACGATTCCGCGATCGACGCCCATAAAGAATTCATGAAGGGCATCATGCGCGTGGATGTCTTTGGAATTCGCGAAGGGGGCACTGTGGAAGGGCAGTTGACCGCACCGCTGCGACCTGAAGTGCCGACGCTGAAGCCCGGCAACAAGTATCTGTTGGAGACTGTCATTCGCACGGTCAAGATGGGACACCATTTCACGCAGGGAACAACGGATTCGAATGAAATCTGGTTGGAGGTTTCCGTCACGTCGGGTGATCAACAGATCGGTGCCAGCGGAATGATGCAGGACGATAACAGCGTTGATCCGTGGTCACACTTTGTCAATAACTTCATGCTGGACAAAGATGGTAATCGCATCGATCGCCGAAATGCTCAGGATATCTTCACGCCCCTCTATATGCATCAAATTCCTCCGGGCGCTGGTCAGACCGTGCACTACAGTTTCACGATGCCGGACGAGGTGACTGCCCCAGTCAGCGTCAAGCTGCGGTTGCTGTATCGCAAGTTTGATTCAACGTACATGGAATTTGTCGATCAGAAGATGGCAGCACTCGGGCGGCCGATTCGCGGTCACGAAGATGGCCAGAAATACCGCAATGAACTTCCTGTCATTCTGCTCGCGGAAGATCAGGTCACATTCCCGGTGGAAGGCGTCACAACAGAGCTGACCAACCCGGATCGTGATGTGCCGCAATGGCAGCGCTGGAATGATTATGGCATTGGAATGCTGCTCAAAGGAAAAGCCGAATTGAAACAGGCGGCGGCCGCGTTCACAGAGCTGGAGAAACTCAAACGCTTCGACGGTCCGCTGAATCTGGCTCGTGTGCTGGTTGCCGAGGCCGGCCCGGGACAACTGGATGAAGCGGCAGCGGCGATCACGCGTGCCGCCGAATTCAAGGAGAAAGACAACACCGCACCGCCGTGGACAATGGCATGGCTCAGCGGGGTGATCAACCGACAGCAAGGTCGCCTGGAAGACGCTGAGAACAACTTCCGACAGGTGCTGGAGTTTCGCACAGAAGATACGGTCGCCCGGAAGTTCGATTTCAGTATGGACTACGAAGTCATCAACCTGCTCGGGCAGACAATTTTTGACCGAGCTCTGCAGATACGTGCTGAATCGAAGGCGGCTGAACGCAATGTTCGCTTGCAGGAAGCGGTGAATGTCTTCCAGAAAACACTGGCGATCGATTCTGAAAACGTGGATGCCCATTACAACCTGAGTCAACTCTATTCGCAGTTGGGCGACAAGGAAAAATCTGCCAAACATCAGGCACTGCACGCGAAGTATAAACCGGACGATACTGCTCGCGGCCAGGCCGTGAGTGCAGCTCGGCAGAAGTATCCGGCGGCAGACTTCGCTTCTGAGGCGCTTGTGATTTACGACCTGCAGAGGGAGAAGCCAAAGGTGACCGCAGCAACCCAGCCGTAAGGCGAGCGGCAGGGCGTCAGCCCTCCGTGTTTGTTCTATTGGATCAACGAATTGTGACTGGCAATTTCTGGTACACGGAGGGCTGACGCCCAGCCGCTCGCCGGGTGCCGAAAGCAAACAACCATGAACTTCAAATCAAATCAACCCGAATCAGATGAAATCCAGAATGACGACGTCGTCGGCTTCGCCCTGCGTTGGTCGGTCGCGGGTATTGTCCTGGTGGCGGTCGCCGGAGTCTCGATTTGGCTGGCGACTCGCCCAACCCCGGAAAAAGTGGCGACAACGGGCGGGGCGACAGTCCTGCCGATCGCGCGTGCCACACCGACAATGGTCATACCAGAGATCCCGTTCGAAGACATTACCCTGGTGGCCGGCATCGACTTTGTCCATGAAAACGGAGCAGAAGGCGAAAAGCTGCTGCCGGAAACCATGGGGGGAGGCGGTGCGTTTCTGGATTTCGACAACGACGGTGATCAGGATCTGCTGTGCATTAATTCCAACGTCTGGCCGTGGGCGACTGAGAAGCCTGCGAAATTACCGACGTCGGCTCTCTACGCGAACGATGGCACTGGTAAATTTACAAATGTGACCGAAGGTTCGGGGCTTGATGTTGCGATGTACGGTAACGGCGTCGCCTGCGGCGATTTTGACAACGATGGCGATGTCGATGTGTTCGTCAGTTGCCTCGGCTCCAATCACCTGTTTCGCAACGAAGGGGGCGGCAAGTTCAGCGACATCACTCCGCAGGCTGGCGTGGCGGGCGATGAAAACGCATGGAGCACCAGTTGCGGCTGGTTCGACTTCGACCTGGATAACGACCAGGACCTGTTCGTCTCCAATTACATCGAATGGTCACGCGAAATTGATGCATCGATGGAATTCACGCTCGACGGTACACTGCGAGCCTACGGCCGACCGACCGACTTCAAGGGTGC
>JAYSPO010001790.1:0-1208 GCA_043722015.1 Candidatus Kuenenia sp.
GAACAGAAGTTCGAACATTATTGTGGCCCCCTTTCTCGCATCTTGATCGCATTCAGAATACCGCTGAGAATACCCAGCGTCAGGAACGCGCCCGCAGGAAGTACAAAGATCAGCATCGTTGGAAACTTCTCGGGCAACACTTTCAGACCCCACAGACTTCCGGACCCGAGAAGTTCCCTCACGATTCCCAGACTGGAAAGGCCGAGCAGAAAACCTCCACTCTGACCCCCGGCATCAGCGACGGCCGTCCAGACGGACTGCCGCGACGCACATGCCTCGGCCCGGCTGATGATGATGCAGTTTACGATAATCAGCGGCACATATGGCCCCAGTTGGCGACTCATCGCCGGTGCAAATGCGGCCAGCAAGCGATCCACGATGGTCACAAACGTGGCGATCGTCAGCGTGTAGATCAGAATGCGAAGGTGCGGCTGAAGTTGTCGACGAATCAGCGAAGTGATGATGTTCGAACACAGCAGCACTACACCAGTCGCAACAGCCATTGTTACGGCGGCTGGCAGTGTATTGGTCACCGCCAGCGTTGGGCACATGCCGAGCAACTGCACATACGTCGGGTTCTCGGCGAACCAGCCACGCACAAATCGTTCGCGGGCCTCGGGGAGTGAATGCGTGGAACTCATGGTTGTGACTCCGCAGGCGTGTCAGGATTCGCAGCCAGTTCCTTCCGAATCAACGCCAGCTGACTGTTGATCGCATTCATCACCGCCTGCGATGAGATCGTCGCGCCCGTAATGGCATCCACGGGGGCAGCCGCCGATTCTCCCGGCTTGACTCGCGAAAAAGGATGCTCAGTCGACTGGCCTACGAACTGATTGCGAAACTTTGATTGCTGAATACGATCCCCTAGTCCCGGTGTTTCGTTGCTCTCCAGAACTGTCAGTCCGCTTACACGACCACCATCCTTCGAGAGACCGACCATCAGTCGGATCCGGTCCTGAAAACCACGACCATCCGCCAGTGTCGCCCAGCCGCACAATGCTCCGGATTCGTCAGACACGCGGTACACTACAACTCCGGCAATCTTGACAGGCTCAGAGGTGACTCCTCCGGGAACAACTTCCAGCACGGCCTGTTCCAGCCGCTGCTTCGCGTTTCCTTCAATCCGATCACGCAGCGTAAAATCCACCCCGGCGAGTCCAGCGCTCAACCCGCTTGCCAGGATCAGGACCAGCCAGCTTTGTCGAAAG
>JAYSPO010001791.1:0-3189 GCA_043722015.1 Candidatus Kuenenia sp.
GCTCTGGCGGAAGCAACTGCCAGACGTGGGGATTTTTCTCCGTCGCCAGAATCGGCTGACTCGCCGCTTCCAAAAATCGGTTCGCCATTGATCGCACAATCGTCAGCCGAAAAGATTCCTGGAGATCAGATTCAATCAATGGGGACTGTTCAGGACAAAGCCGACAGCAATGCCGGGGCCGCGATGTCGCGGCAAGCGGCAGAGCCATTCGCCGAAATTCAGCCCCAGGCAGTCGGTGTGCCCGGTTTTCTTTCTTCGAGTGGCTGGTTTGTCTGGTACTGGGATCGTGGTTTGAATTTAGTTTACTGGCAGCGACGTCCGTCCGGGCATTTGGTCGGAGCGTCGCTGGAGCGTTCACGGTGGATTTCCGACGTGATTTCTGTGCTGCCTGAAACGGAAAGTGGATCAACATCCGTCGATCGCGTGACCTCATCGTTTCGAGTGGTGAATGCGGCTTCCGAAACGGTTTATGACTGGGGGCCGGAGATTGGAGAGAAGGCCGCGCCATTCTGTGAAATTCCTGTGGCGGCACCGCTGGCGTCGTGGAGGTTGCAGTGCTTTGTCCCTGGAGACCAATTGCTCGCAGGAACAGGTCGCAGCGCCATTATGACGCTGGCGACGGGGCTTTCGGCATTTACGCTGACACTGGTTGTGCTGGCATGGTTGCTGTACCGCGATTATGCACGCGACATCCGGGAAGCAACGCAGCAGGTGAGTTTTGTGAATCAGGTTTCGCATGAACTCAAGACACCGCTGACAAACATTCGGATGTATGCCGAACTGCTGGAGCGCGACCTGGATGCGGCAGAGCAGGAAGTTACTGCACGACCGCGTCAACGGCTGGCCGTGATCACATCTGAAGCGCAGCGGCTAAGTCGCCTGATTGGCAATGTTCTGACATTTGCACGTCAGAAACGTAAGACGCTGGAACCACATCCCTGCGATACAAATGTTGCGGCACTTGTGCAGCAGATTGCAGATCGGTTCACACCTTCCCTGACCGAACACGGAATCGTGGTGAAGATCGAAGGCACTTCGGAGCAGTCTCTGACGCTGGACCCGGACTTCGTGGAACAGATTCTGGGCAATCTCATCAACAACGTCGAACGCTACGCTGCCAGTGGGAAGTCGCTGATTGTTCGCTGTGCGACAACAGAATCGCGAGTCACCATTGATGTGATCGATGCCGGTCCAGGCATCGCTGCACACCAGCGAGCGAATGTCTTTCGCCCATTCAGCAGAATCAGCAATGACCTGCGTGCTTCGACCGGCACCGGGATTGGGCTTTCCATTGCCCGCGACCTCGCCCGCCTTCACGATGGCGATGTGAGACTGCTGGATTCGGCTCAAGGCTGCTGGTTTTGTGTGGATCTTGGGGCATTAACCGGTCAGGGTTGACGACGACGGGCAGCATGGTGCCCCGTGTCTCCGACGCGGGCCGACTAAGAACCCCTGACAAAACAGGTAGCTGGATTCGCAAGAATTCAGAAATGCGGCTGAATTCTTGCGAATCCAGCTACGAAGTGCAGTCTTGCTAGAGTCTTACGGGGTCTAAGTTTCCGGCAAGGCGCTTGGCACGCACGACAGCATCTGATTTGTTGTCTGCACAGTGCCCGGACTCAATGCGTTGCCTTACCGGATGTAGCCATCGACCCAACCTCGCGCTGCCTGTGGCGGAACCGCATCCGCAAAGTCCGTTCCGTCCGCCAGTGTAAACGATATCGCCAGGGGAAACGGGCCTTTGGGAGCTCCGCCTGTGTACGGACCTTCTCCCGAGAACAAGCCATTGGCAACCATTTTCAGCGCCGTAATCTTTCCGTCGGTCAGCGTCAGTTGTCCCCGCAGACGGGCCGAATATGTTCGGTCGCCTGACGCCGATTTCAGCTCCACATGCCCCGTGATCTGATCGCCATCAATCGCAAACTGTCTTGAGACAACCTCGGACTTCTCCCAGAAAGGTGGTTCGCCGCGAGTGTTATCCACCAGGTGAAATTGAGCAATGCGAAGTGCTAATCGGTCAGGAAAGTCACCAGCGGCGAGTGCTTCGTGTTCTTCCTTTGTGATCCAGAGATTGTCCCGGGACAATGACGTTTGAAAAATCTGCTGAAAGTGAGTTTCCGGCTCGTCATAGCCACCCATCACTTTGGCACAGACACGCACGATCAGCCCGCCTTGCGGCGGCCGCAGATTGAACCTCTTATCAACCTCTTCGGCCACGAGTTGTTTCGTGTCTGTCGGTTGGTATCTGGCCAGAGCCGCTGTCAGCATTTGCTGAACTCGTTCGGGATCACGATTATTTGTATACCCCAAAAACGTGCCATCCGGAGCTGCCAGATACAGCCCCTGCGTTGTCCCGTTTTCAAAGTCGTGACGTGGTCCCTGGCTGGCAATTTTGCGATAGAATTCGCCTTCGGAATCCTTCTGACGCCGTTGATTCCACTGATCAATGGCGACTGGAACGGTTTTGGTCTTGAGGAATTCCACTACTGCAGGGTCTGCGAAAGTCGACTCACGGTCGAGCACACCATTGTTTCAGGTGCAGCCGAGCGGGTGCCCGTCCATCGCCCAGATAAAGATGGGTTTCTTCTGTTTGGCGGCACTCTGCTGAGCACTGAGGACTGAATTCTTCCACGGCACTGTCCGCCACAGCGCAGTATTGTCGGGCTGCAGCTCCGCATGGAGTTTCAGGAACTCCGCCTCCGTGAGTTCTCCAGCACGAGCGACAGCCGCAGTTGCCAACGATGCGACCAATGCCAGGAAGAGGAAGCGACCATCAAACGACACACGCGGGATTCTCATCATGAAGTTCCTTTTGTTTGTGGCTCGCAGCAAAGTATGCTGCAGCGCAGCAGACCGGATTCAAGATTGTGACAACGGTCGATGCATTTTGTCCAGCAACTACTTTTGGGGCTCAACTAATGAGTACCCACATAATCAGAGACGAGGTACAATCGACCGAGGTTTACATCTTTATCGACTGAACCGACCGGGAAGGAAAGCACTGATGGCCACTGTTGAAGAACTCATCAAAGTGTTGCTCCATTCTCCACAACTGCCGAATTTGGTGGACCGGTTGATGCCGCATATGAATTGCGAGTCAAGTCTTCATCTGGCCGACTCTGCAGCATCATGATTGCTGGACTTGAGTTCGAAATCGAAGCTATGTTTGATGAACAGAAAAGCCTTAAC
>JAYSPO010001792.1:0-4089 GCA_043722015.1 Candidatus Kuenenia sp.
TTTGAGATCTACGGCCCATTAGAAGCTCGCCCTACCCGGTGCTGCCGTCGTTTCAATATGCGGCGACAATTCATAAATACTGGCCGACGGAATGCCCAGATGCCTGAGTGAACCGGCTAGCGGAATACGCCAACGCTCTCCGCCGGGGCTCACGATAAACTTGACGACCGGCATCACCTCTTCACGAGGCGTTTTTTTTGCGTCCATCACTTCTGTATCGACATTCCGCAGCAGATCCGACAACGCCGAATTGAGCGAATCCGGAGTCACTGGAATCGAAGGCTGATATCCGACCGTCATGTGATGTTGGTCAAGAAACACAGTGATCCCGATGGGTGTGGCCCAGGACTTTGACGACTTCTTTGTTGATGACAGGCGACTGAGCAGATCCTTGTCCACGCGGGACAGGTCGAGCATCGGATTGCCAGGAACATCGGTCGTTGGTTCACCAGTCTGTGACTGCGATGCTGCTGTTCCGGATTCGGACGGCATCTGGAAATGTCGCGGCGCAGAGGACGTCGGTCCAGTGGACGGAGTGCCCGACATCATCGTGGCAAATTGTTCTTCGGCAGTCAGTGGCGGTTCACCGTTTGATCCCTGCGACGCAGTTGGAGCGGATTTTGAAACTACCGGTTGGCCATCATTCCTGAACAGCATGTTTTCCGTGCGCTCGTTTGAGCCGAAGGCCGGTTCGGCGGACGTCAAAAATTCGGCGGTGGCGTGCGCGGAGTTCTGAGGCTGTGAGTGTGGACCACGATCGGCTGGCATCTGCGAAAAGCGACTGCCACCCTGCTCTGCGCCACTCTGCTCTGCACTGCCAGACGGCGCGCTTTGAGCGTAATGTTCGGCGAACTGATCCGCGAAACCATCGGCGGAAGATTCCGACGTTCCGGATCCTCGACGGCTCTTTTCCCGAGCGACGGCTTCCGCTGCGAGGGCTGCCGCACGTCGTTCGTAAAAACCCGGAGGCGGTGCCACGCCACCTGCAAAGTTTCGACTGCTCGCGCGGTGGTCGGCGATACGGGGGTCCGCGCGCACGGTTCCATCGGTTCGGATTGTCAGACCACGTCGGCTGGGGTCAGCTGGAGCTTCCGTCGGTTGCGGCGGAACACCCTGAGCGATGAAGCGAAGATTTGCATAAATCTTTTCGCGCCGACGAAATGCCTCCGCCAACGCCGCGTCAGCGGCTGCGACCTCTGTGGGCGCAGATTCGCCGGTCGCGATGACTTTGTCCGCGTCAATGAGTTCATAGCCGAAGTGAATTTTTTCGTTCGCCAGAATGCCCTGTGCGGGATAGAAAGCTTCGCTGCCGGTTGGGCGGACAAGTAACAGCACGTATGGCTGTGATGTCACAGAGCCCTTTGCCCGTTCGCGATGCACGGCGAGAATGGCCGCCATGAGTGGCGTGTCACTGATAGGAAATCCTTCCATGTTCTTCGACTCAATCATGATGCCCGTCGGCTGAATCCTGTAGCCTGCTTTTGTGACTTCCACGATAATCGGGGTGCGCGTTGTGCCGACGGTGTTCGTGAATTCAAGGATTGTCTCTGTGCCTGCGGAAGCGGTGGTTTGCTCGGCGTCATGCACCTGTTTTCGCAGGGCAACGATGGAAGAATTCACTGCATACAGCCGCTCTCTGGCGGCCAAAGTGGTTTTGGTGGCTGCTTTCAATTTTAATTCTTTCGCCAGCAGCAGTTTCTCCTGTTCATCCAGACGTTTTTGAAGCACGACCTGTTTTGATCGCAGTTCCGCGATTTGATTTTGCAGCCCGGCGATGCTGGTCTTGTCGGGATTCGCTTCCGCCGTCTGCAGCGTGCCTTCCAGTTCGGCGAATTGCTGCCGTAACCCCGCGACGGTCGTTTGCTGCTGACCGACCGCCTCTTCAAGTTCGTCCGCCTGTTGCTGCAATCTCAGCACATCACTGCTGACTGTATCCCGTTCTGCTTCTAAAGCCGCGATTTCGCGGCTGCGATCAGGATACACGACGCCTGGCGCAATGGCGACTTCCGCCGGCGTATCGCCGCCGGATTGCTCATGCCGGATTTTGCGTGTCAGCACCAGCAGCAGCAAGATCAGGGCCCCCATCGCACAGACCAATACTGCCAGAAAGGGGAACAGTGAGATTGAAGTTTGAGGCCGTCGCCGAGTCACGCCGCCGCTCGCATATATGATTTGGACGTCAGTATGCTTACCGCTGCATTCAGACTCTGCACTGTCTGCTCCAGCGTCGCCACCATCTGCAGCGTCTGCAGATTTTCGTTCAGACTTTCCTGAAGCTGAACCAGTTTCTGTTCCGCTTCGGTTAACTGCAGCATCGTGCGCCCCAGCCGATGAAGTTCTTCAGCCTGTCCGGCTGACGCCAGCGAACTCTCCCGCATCGCGTTCTGCCACAGGTCCACACGGTCCACAAAATTCAACATCGACTGTTGCATCTGCTGCACGAACATCTGAGAACTTTGTTGCAGCGTCGCAGCATATTGATCCCGAGCTGTGTCGGACGCATACCGATGAGACTGCAGCGTGGCGGTGGTTTCATCCGACAAAGCCTGAGCCAGTGAATCAGTTTGGGAGTTCAGCGTCTCCGCCCAGCCGGACTGCATCGCTGTCAGATGCTGACTCCACGAATCCGTTTGCTGTGCCAGAATCTCGGCAGTCCAGGTGGCGAGCGCAGGCAACCCGGACGCTGGTTCAGCGGCAGCAGCATCAGATTGGCTGATGAATGGCACCAGTGAATCAATTCCAAATTGCTCGACGTCGTTCAGAATTGCCTGCTCGTCGCGTTCGACCAGATACGTGGCAAAGACCAACAGCATCGACATTGTCAGCGCCTGTGCTGTGGTATCAAACGCCACAGCAAGACCAGCGGTCACTTCCGGCAATGAGGAATCAAGTTGTTCCGGGGTGACATTGGCAATCGCCAGCGTGATGCCGACCACTGTCCCAAGAAATCCCATAATCGGAACGGCCCATGTCACCGTACGAATCAGCGAAAAGCTCTGAATCAATCGATCGACTGACAGATCGGCGAGGTACTTGAGATGATCTTCCAGTCCGTCATTTCGGCCGGCATTGACGTAGTGCAGCACGTCCTGGACGCGATGCCACATCGAAGTGGATCTCCAGATTTCCTTCGGCGGATCAGCTTGCCACGCGGTCAGACTTTGGACTGCACCCGATCCCGCTTTGGCCTGCACCCATTGGGCAGTCGCGGCGAGTTCTCTGACATTCGCAATGACCGCGCGATCGGTCGGAAGTTGTCGCCATTTTGCCGCCAGAATCGCCATACCCACAAAGAACAATCCCGATGTCACATATTCAATCGGATGGCTGCAGAAGTAGCGGTACAAAAATTCCGGTCCGCCGCTGAAGCATTTCGCGATGGGCTGAGCGACCAGATAAAACACAACCGTGACAGCGATTCCCAGAAACGTGCCGATACTGGTCACGGATTTCCTGTGAAATTTCGCCGCGATGACGGATGAGGTGGAGATTTCTGAATTTTGGTTTGCTGACACAAGCAACTTCCCTGTAGCGAGCCTGCAATTTCGATCAATGAGTACCACAAAGCATCGACGAACAATGCGTTCACCCGTGCATCATGCGATCCGCAGCGAGATCCGACTCACGGCGCATACGACTAACGTGCTGTGTTTATGGCTGAGTTGAATACGCAGTCTTAACTTCGCCGCACTTCGGCGTCCATCGCAATTTGCGAACAGTTGCAATTCGAAGGCGTTCGATTCTGTTCAAACGTTGCCCGGATGCAGACCCTGCAGCGCCGTGTGCCGTGTTGCCTGAGTATTCGGCAGATCCTGCCGATGAAAAACGAAACGTGTCACGCTCACGCAGGTTTTGTCAGGGGTTCTTAGTTCCGTATCTCGTCATGATTGCAAGGCTGCCATTGCACACCGCAACAATTTCGGGTCGTCGTCAATATTCAGCGAAATATGGACTCCTGTGACCGGATTGCTTAAACTGAATGCTGTTAACCGAAGGAGTTCGAAATGATACAGCGAAATGATGACAGCGTGGCGGCGATGGCTCGACGGATTTATGCAGATCGGCTGCGATCGCAGCTCGAGCCCGACC
>JAYSPO010001793.1:0-6464 GCA_043722015.1 Candidatus Kuenenia sp.
AAATGATAAGTCACACCCGGAATCTCAGACAGCAGCACTTCGATCTCATTCAAATCGCCATTTTTCATCGTGCGGTCGGCCAGAATCATCACATGAATCCCATCCGTCCGCGCACCCGCCTGTTCTTCGATCGCCAGCTTGAGTTCGTCCAGATTGACCGCCTCCTTGTTGAATTCTATCTGCGGTGCCTCGCCGGAAACTGCCCCTGGCTTTACGACCACATTGATGACCTTTGCGACTTCAATCGATCCACCCGACTTCGCGGGTGGCAGATCAGCGGGCGGATTGCCCTGCATCGTGGAAGTCACCATAAAGAAGATCAACAACTGAAACGTGACGTCAATCATGGGTGTAATATCGATTTCCGTGTCTTGCTGCTTACGCTTCTTGCGGACGTACACTTCGTCGTCATTTTCAACTTCATCGGACATGCGGGAATCCCGGTTTCAAAATCTGGTCAGCGAACTTCAATGCACATTGCGGAGATACCGAATGACAGAATCACGGCACGCTTGCACTGCGAAAACTCACGCTGTTCCCCCGACGCGCTGCTGAGCCGCTGCAAGATCTTCCAGCATCGGTCCCAGTCCTTCATCGACAGATTCCTGCAGACCATTGATTCTGTTCTGGGCCGCGGAGTTCAGCACAATTAACGGAATCGAAATCGCCATTCCGGCAGCGGTGGTCCAGAGGGCAAAGCTGATGTCTGCAGCCAACTCTTTTGGCTCAACACCGGAATTCGAAGCCCCGGCAATTTTTGAAAACGCATTGATCATCCCGAGTACCGTGCCAAGAAGTCCCAGCTGCGGTGCAGTCTTGATGCTCGTGGAAACCCAGTTGTTCAGCCGATCCAGACCCGTCATGATGTCGCGTTCAAATCGTTCCATCAGCATCTGGCGGACTTTTCCGATCGGACGATCCCGCTGCTGCACGGCCAGCGTCGCCAATTGCGGCAAAGCACGATTCCAGAGCGCCGGCGTATCGCACATCGCCAGCGCTCCGTCGAAGTCATTGCGATCAAAGCACTCACCAATATCGTTCAGGAACGTCTGCTCAGCTGCTACGCCCGGGAATGATTTCTGCTTGATCCTGCGAAACAGCAGGTAGCCGCAAAACGCGCCCAGCATCGCGCAGGCTCCAATTCCGATCCAGATGGAATTCTCCACCACCTTCATCATGAACGAAGCTTCGACTTTTTTATCCTGAGCCAGCATGAATACAAAGCCAGCACCGTTCTGCAACCAGTTCATAGGACATTCCGAGAAGACGAGAAAGGAGAAACGGAAAGGTGAAAAGACGATTCAAATACCAACGCAATACGAGGAAACGCGGTCAGCAACCAATCGTGCGGCGCACGCATCGAGCCTTCCGGCTATCTGGTTCCTGACCTCGCTTCCAAACCTCTACTTTAACAACTGCTTCTGGACAAAAAACTCATACCCGCTGCCGGCTTTGCGAACTCGAAAATAGGTCTTTCGGATTTCGTCGGCAGTGTGGCCGCCGAATTCCTGTTCAATCGTCGCCATCAGTGTTTCTGTGTCTGACGTGTAGAAATGCAGCACTGCCGCAGCCGATGCATCAATGCCCGCTTTCTGAAACAGCTCGACGTCCGCTGCACGACGATCTTCACTGCCGTCAGCCCAGTTCATGAACAGTCTCTGTTCCGCGCTAGCCGCACCTTCCTTGATCTCTCGGGTTGGCGGTTTGTCGGCACTCATGTTGCTCATGTAAACCAGACGACTTTCCGCGGGGAACATCGCCCCCAACTCGATACCAAAGAAATCCAGCTGAGCGGAGTAACTTATCAAATCGCCCTTGTCGGCGAATTCGACGATCCACCGCTGTTCCCGTTTTGTGCCGCCGCGACCACCACCTCCCGTCCCCAGAGGCCGCCCTCCCGTGCCATCCGCACTGCCGGGCGTGCCTGTATTCTTTGAACCGGTGAATTCATTGGGCGCCACAACGGCCGCCGCATTTTCGGAGACCTCAACAACCTGCTCGACGACTTCTTCCAGTTCCGTCACGTCTGTTTCTTCATTCGCGAGTGACGGATCGAGAGAGGCGTCCTCCGGCGATTCCACATCGGGCGTTGCGTTCGGGTCGCCGTCTTCCCAGCCGCCGTCTCCCGGAGGCAGCATAAGCACTTGTTTTTTTTGCGGCGACGGCAGCAGGTTTGACAACCAGATGATGATCATCACGATCAGCGTCAGCATGGCGCACAAAGCCGACGTTGAAAGTGCCGAGACTGTGATGTCGTACTTTGTGAGCTTGATATATGGCGAACGGACCGAACGTGCCGCGCGGGCGCTGGTTTTTTCAGCAATCGACATGGGACGACCTTTCAGAACGCGCTATCCGAAAAGGGGTCTGACCCTTTGAAGGCGAGCGATTGTGTTGTGTTTCCGCATGCCGGCGAGGGTCAGACCCCTTTTCGGATACGCGAGTTTTATCGAATCGTGAGCATTCTGACAAAGAACTCAATGCTATCCACGAAAAAAACTTCACGCAATGACCATTTGCTTCCATCATAGGGTGGGATAATCCGCTGAAAACCGGAGTTCTCTCGTAGCGATTGATGCTGGAATGTTCGTCCGGCACTCGCAATGCACGCTGGTTCCCCCCTACAGTATGGTCTGTTTGATTCGTCTCACCATTGTCCTTTGCATCATGCCTGTATCTGTCCAGATCTCAAATCTCAATCCCGCCCTCGACGTACTCTGCACTTTGGCAGCATTTGAGGATGAACGGTTTGTGTTGCTCTTTGACAGCGCAGCCCGACATCGGGAACGCGACGCGCGGTATACGATGTTGACTGCCGATCCGGTTGCTGTAACGCGAATCGACAAAGCCGTGCTCGGAGACGATCCCTTTGGCGGACTCCGAGCGTGGCAGAAACGTCTCCCCGCGCTGTCTGACGAGGAACGCGGAACGCTGCCGCCATTCTGTGGCGGAATTGCGGGCCTGTTGTCGTACGAACTCGGTCAGGCTTTCGAGAGAATTCCAAATCCCGCAATCGACGATTTCAAAACCCCCGCATTGTTGGCTGGACTGTTCGATTGGGCCATTGTCTGGGATCACATCGCAGGCACCGTTCGTCGTTACATATTGCAACTTCCGGACGCTCTGTCGCCGCAATCGACAGCGACCCACCCTGACCGAGCCGCATGGATTGACGCACGTCTGCAGCGCAACATGGACCACAATTCTACATCGGTCGCCGCGGCCGTTTCGAATTCGCAGTCAATCACGATCGCAGAGCGGCATCATCGGATCGAATCCACCTCCGGGATTTATTCTGACTTCACCCGCGATCAGTACACCACGGCTGTTGCCCGAGTCATCGAATACATCCGGGCAGGCGACATCTTTCAGGCCAACCTGTCGCAGCGACTGTTATCGCCATGGGCAGGAACCGCCACACAGCTCTACGCCAGCGTCCGAGCGAACAACCCAGCCCCGTTCTGCGGCTTGTTCAAAGCTGATGATTTCTCCATCGTCAGCGCGTCACCGGAACGATTTCTGAAAGTCGATCGATCGCGGCAAGTGGAAACTCGTCCGATCAAAGGCACACGCCGCCGTCCGGGTTCCCCGATCGCCGACCTGTTTGCCGGTCAAGAACTTTTGACGAGCGAAAAAGACCGTGCAGAGAACGTCATGATCGTTGATCTGTTGCGAAACGATATTTCCAGGTCGTGCCAGCCCGGAACAGTTCGCGTCACAGGCCTCTGTGAAGTCGAACGCTTTGAAACGGTCCTGCATCTGGTCTCAACCGTGGTGGGAACCCTGCGCGACGACTGTGATGTGTGGGACCTCATGGCCGGTTGTTTTCCCGGCGGCTCGATTACCGGTGCCCCCAAAATCCGGGCGATGGAAATCATTGCTGAAATGGAACCAACCGTTCGTGGGGCCTACTGCGGAAGTCTGTTCTTCCTCGGACCCTGTGGCGACTTCGACAGCAGCATCCTGATTCGTACCTTTACACTCAAACACGGCTGGGTCCAATTTCCCGTGGGAGGAGGCATCGTTGCCGACTCCGATCCTCTTGACGAATACCGAGAGACCCTTCATAAAGCATCCGGCATGATCCGCTCGCTGCGGACGACTTGAGAATGGCAGGTTCGTTTAACTGCGTGGGCATCGCCCCGCGCTCGGGAATCTATACTCCACGCGACCGGAAATGAGTCCTGCGAGCGGAGCGGCGTGAGCCCTCCGGTACCTCGTTCTTGTACCGGCAGGCTGACGCATGCCGCTCGCCAATTGTCTCACTTATGACCGCGCGGAGTATCGCCAGCGGGACGCTGCTCGCTGGGCACGCGGTTAAGCGAACCAATGCCAATCGCGTGGGATATCGCTCAAACCTTTCAGCCCTTGTTATGCGTCAGCGTTCAGGGTTAGTCGTCTGCCTTCAGGCAGCACTTTTTGTACTTCCTGCCGCTGCCGCAGGGGCAGGGATCGTTGCGGCCGACTTTGGAGTCTGCTGTGCGGATGGTCTCAACCGCAGGGGGATCATAGTCTTCGTATGGATCCTGCTGACGTGGCTGCTCGGACAGTCGCATCCGGCGAATTGATTCAAGGCCGTTTACGTATTCAATCGCACGATCCCGATCGAGGCCTGGGGGGAGCAGCAACGGATCCCGTTCGTCGAAGCCATCGTGATCGCTATCATCTTCTTCAAAGTCCTCGGGGTCATACTCTTCTGACTCGTCGTCTGTGTCTGCCAGCCACGACCGCACCTCGATCACGGAATTTTCGATCCGCCTGGCACGACGTCGATACTCCAGGCCCTCCCTGAAATCAACGTCCTGTTCCTCGAACCAGTCGTCCACTTCTTCCTCACAAAGTCGGTATTCGTCGATGCAGTCCAGGCTAAAGGCTCGCTGAATATCGTCCGTGGCCTCTTTGGCCTGCAAGTCAAGAAGGACCATGACGATGGTCGTGGTGAGATCCCGGTCAGAATTCTCAATTGCCTGATTCATCCAGGATCGAAGGTACTCAATTGCCGATTCCCTGGAAAGTTTTCCTTCGATGATCATCCAGTAGATTCCATCGACGAGTTCGGCTCGCACGACTTCATCGATATTCGGATCTTCCGCCAGTTTGCGGATCGCGTCCGGATCAGCAGCCAGACGGCCGACAATCTGATCAAGATATGTCATAGTCATGTCCGTGAACCGACTCACAACTTCAGGATTCGGATGGCAGACGCCTTCAAAAATGACGGGCAGTGCATCCGTGAATTCAAATTCCGTCAGCAGCACAGCGGCAATGTCGTGAGCTTCAGAGTGCAGCCATTCCTCGTCAGTTTCATCGTTGCGAAATGTCGCTGCCTCTTTCAGGATCTGAATCAGCTTTGGCGTGGATTCTTCACGATGCCGGCGCAGCCAGCGGACTGCCGAAATCACGTCGTCCAGAAGGTTCCCCTCGCGAATTCTTTCAATCGCTTCGTCAACGTTCTGAGGCGAGAGTTCATCCACAAAACTTCGCGGCAGACGCTGGAAATACTCCACAGGATCACCGATTCGGTTCCGGCGAAACTCTTCGGCTTTGCGCTCGAAGTGTTCGTCCGCGTGAGCAAAGGCCTGCTGGCAGGCGTTGCGATCAATTGAGGACTGGTCAACGTTGGCTTGATTGAAGATTCCCATGACAGATTCTTCAGTACCCGGCGCGGCCAGGTCGGTGAGAGCGACGACCATCGCTGTAATCACTTCCCGGTCGGTCGCCTTGGTTATTTTCGCGACTTGTTGTAAGAGCAGGTCGGATGTTACTTCTCGCGACGCCTTTCCCTCAGCGACCAGACCGAAGAGCCCTTCAATCAACGCCTGATGATAAAACGATACACAACCTGGATCATCCATTTCAGCGCTGACGATTTCCGCACTGTCTGCCAGCTGTGCCACAATATGCGGCAGCGTTTCCGTGAGCATTTCGCCGTAGAGTGGCAACTCAACGTAATCGTCGTCACGGAACGCATCCAGAATTTCGGGCAGCGCGTCTCGTGCATCGATTGCCGTCAGCAGCATCACCGCAAGACGATGAGAATCATGCACGGGCGGATTACCGTTCGCAGAGTCCTCAGCAGCATTGACGATTTCCTGCATGAGCGCCGGTGCGATTGCTGCTCCATACGCGACAGCCGCTCGAAGAGCTGCCACCGGGGCTTCATCATCGCAATATCGCAGGGCGTGGATGACCTGATCAACAGTCATCTGCCGGGTGAGTACTTCGCTTCCATTCGTCTCGGTGGCCATATGGCAATCTCCGTCCTGCGTTTTGGGATGATGTCCTGATGAAGCGGGAGTCTGGCAGATTGCGGGTGGAATTTCAAAAGCCTTCCGGAATTTGACTCGCTGGTCCTGATGCAAGCGACAGTCATATGGAGTGCGGCGACTTGTCGCCGCTTTGCCTTTCCGACACGGCATTTTTGTCAATCGGCGTGGGAAGACAGCACACACTCCATTTCAATT
>JAYSPO010001794.1:0-5130 GCA_043722015.1 Candidatus Kuenenia sp.
TCTGTTCGTAGTCCCGGCTTCAGCCGGAATTCGCTGGCGGTTCCGGCAAAAAAACCGCCTGAAGGCGGAACTACAAACTTAAATCAACACCCCGCTAGCGCCTTGCGGCTCACTCAACAACACTCCCTCAGTCCTGGCCGCGCGGAGTATAACCGCTTCCACCAGATCCGCCGCCGTAGTATGGCTGGCTATAGCGACGATTGTATCCACCGAAGTTGTTGTAGCCATTTCCGTAGCTGAAGGAGATTCCCAGTCCCGATCCTCCTCAATAGAACTGTTGAGCCATGGCATTGGACGATCCAATCACCAGCAGGCAACTTAATTCTGCCACACACACCAGAAACTTTTTCATGATCTGTACTCCCGGTATTGGAATGAGCTGGGCAAAAGAAGCCCGGTGGTTCTGTCGCATCACGGTGATATGACGTTGCTGGAATTGGAAACCAAACCAGGTTGCTCCGTGGTTGGCAATCACTTTCAACAACTGAACTTACCGGGCTAGTCACACATATTTGAAACCCGACTCCCTTCAGGACAAAGCTCATCAGCCGGACATGTAGAACCGCGAATTTGATGCCGGGACCCTGAGATCCTGATCAGTTTCCAACAATGATTGTGTGCGATCGTGCTAAGTCGTTGTTCAAAAATCACTTGCGTCGAAATTGTATACGGCACCTCATGAACAGGAACCACGAGAAACCGTTACACGAGCGATCTCAACATGACAATCACGCGCCGTCAGATTGACGGCATATCGATTCCACTTATTGCGACGTTTCGAACCACAATTCAGAGTACGTTCGACCACTTTGTCCCGGAAAATCCGTTCCGGAAAAATTCCACCCCCGCTCGAAAATGTTGGTCGACGTTGCAAAAATGAAACATGTAGCGTTTTCTTGTGGCTCCGCCTTTGTAGAATCAGAGGCATGAATGCCACAGACAGTCTCTTTTCTCTTGCCGTTCCGCTCGGTCGATTCCTGGGAACTCGCCTTCGGTTGAGTGCTCTCATGCTGATCGTCGTGCTCGCTGTCGTTTGGCGCGTGCAAACATTTACGACGTCGCTGTTATTTGCTGCCGTTCTGTTTCTCAGCGTCTGCATGCACGAGATCACTCATCTGTGGTTGACCCATCGCTTGAAGCTGCGATGTCCCGAAAGAATCCTTTGGCCGCTCGGTGGACTGTTCGGCGAATCGCCTCGCAGGACCAATCCGCTCGTCAGTCTCGCAGGGCCCGGCGTCAATCTGGTGTTGGCGATTGCTGCGGTTTCGCTGCTTGACAGCCGTCCAGAGATTCTGACGTTGATGAATCCGGCGACCTGCTGGCAGGGATTGGCGTCGGACAGCATGATGATTCTGCTGCTGCGAATCATTTTCCTTGTGAATACGGTGATCGCTTGTGCGAACGTGATTCCCATACGACCATTGTCCGCAGGATATGTGCTGCAGAATTTTCTGGCGCGACGATTTTCCGAAATTGAATCACGCGACATCCTCCTGCGATCCGGACTTGTGCTGAGCATTTTCGGGTTGCTGGCCGGATTTGTGTTTGACCTGAGTGGTCTGGCGGCGCTGTCGGCATTTCTGCTATTGCTGCATGTTCAGGAAGCGGTGCAGTGGTTTCAACCGTCTGAATCCCATCGTGCCTCTGATGGGGACGATCATTCTGACAGCTACCCGGTTTTGGGGCGCGCTGAAGCGGATGAATCAGACGACGACGTTGACGACATTCCCGGCAGCGTAATTGATCGCTGGAAGAATCGCCGTGAATCAGAACGGGATCTTCGTGAGCGCGAGCTGGAGCAGCATGAACACGAGGAACTGGACCGCGTGCTGGAAAAGCTGCACACGCTGGGCCGGGACGCTTTGTCGATCGCAGAATTGCATTTGCTGAATCGCGTGAGTGCGCGGCTGCGACAGAAGAATCACTGACATGGAACAAACCCCGGGCTCTGTCAGTCGTGTATTGATGTGTGCCACTGGCTCTGCCAGTGCTTCCTGCAAATGGGCTGACCCTACCGGATTCTACGTGTGTGTTCACGGGAAAGTCATTCGTTTAACGGCAAGCCGCAGGCGTAGGCGAAGTCTCTGCCGCCTACGCCTGCGGCTCGCCGTTAAACGATGCATACTTCCACACTCGATTTTCGCTTCAGAACCAGTTACGAGCTGCACATAGAATCCGGTAGAGTCAGCAAATGGCGGCATTGGCACAGCCAGTGGCACGCAACCCATCAATGAATGCGTGACAGAGCACTAGATCGCTCTGGCTTTTTCAAGTTCCCGCAGCTTCGTCTTGAGCTGTTCGTCAGAAGGGATCAGGCCTTCTTTCTGACGATTGCGGAATTGTGCTTCAAAATCGTCGATCTGCAGCTGAATTTTCTGCAGCGCCGCTGAAGGCACTCGGTCGGTAAACATGATGCCTTCGACATGATCGTATTCATGCTGCACCACGCGGGCAGGAAGGTCTTCCAGTTCCAATTCAAATTGTTGACCGTTCAGGTCAAATGCATCCACGACGATTTTTGTCGCGCGGGTGACCGGACCAAAAACTTCCGGCAGACTCAGGCAGCCTTCTTCATCTGTCTCACTGCCATTCCTTCGTGTGATCTGTGGATTGATAAAAACGAATTCCTGGTCCTTTTCGTCTTTGTCACCGGCTGGGTTAATCACAAACAGACGATACGGCAGACCTACTTGATTCGCCGCCAGGCCGATGCCCCGCGCGGCATACATCAACTCGAACATCTGCTCAACCATGACGCGGAGTTCGGCGTCGATCTTTGCTACGTCTTTGGATTTCCAGCGGAGTGCCGGGTGCGGATGAAGAACAATTTCAAGACTGGACATGGTCGCGGAATCATATTTCAGAAGTACGATCGCCCTGCGCCGGGCAGAGCAAAAACAGCCACTTCGCCACAGGTTTTGCTGAAGTATGTCAGTACTTTGTTGAACCTCAAACTGTCCTGCGTCTTTTTCCCTGACATCGGACGATTCGACGATCCGCGTGGATTTGCTATATTCTTCAGCCTGAGACCACCATTGAAACTCTGAAAGGCATTCTCATGAAACCGTTTCTTACGCTCCTGTTCGGTGGAATCCTGATTTCGCAGTGCGTTGAGGCTGGTGAGACGGTCATCGGTGTGCGGACGCTGCGGGTTCCCGATGGCTTTGAAGTGGAACTCGCTGCAGATCCTTCGCTCGTCGGCCGCCCGATTGCTGTGGCTCGCGACGAGATAGGCCGCATGTATGTCACAGATTCTGGCGGAATGTCGGAACGAGCCGAGCAACAACTGGCGGCAAAGCCTCACAGCATTCGGCGTCTGGAAGACGGTGATGGCGACGGCATCTATGATCGCAGCACCCTGTTTGCCGATAAACTGATGTTCCCGGAAGGGTGTCTGTGGCACGACGGTTCGTTGTATGTCGCGGCACCTCCTGAGATCTGGAAGTTTACGGATTCGGATGACGACGGTCAGGCCGACAAACGCGAAGTCTGGTTCGATGGTACAACGCTCACAGGCTGCGGCAATGATCTGCATGGCCCGTATCTCGGCCACGATGGCCGCATCTATTGGTGCAAAGGCGCGTTTGCCGAACAGAAGCATGCGCTGGCCAATAAATCGCAGTTTGTAACCCATTCGTCCCACATCTTTCGGGCGCGACCTGATGGTTCTGAAATGGAAGTTGTGCTGACCGGTGGTATGGACAATCCGGTCAACGTCGCATTTCATTCGAACGGCGAACGATTCCTGAGTTGCACGTTCTTTCAACACCCGGAAGCCGGTCACCGCGATGGTCTGATTCATGCCATCTACGGCGGAGTGTACGGTAAGAAACATGATTCCATTTATGAACACGCCATGACCGGCGACGTGATGCCGGTCCTCAATCATCAGGGCGCGGCAGCTCCGTGTGGACTGATTGCCGGAAGTCATTCCCTGTATGACGGCATGGCGACCGACAACCTGTTCGCCTGTTATTTCAATCTGCACAAAGTCGTGCGTCACGAACTGATCCCGAACGGCCCGACGTTTGACACGGTCGATACCGATTTTCTGGCCTGCGATCATCCGGATTTTCATCCGACAGACGTCTTTGAAGATGCGGACGGAAGCCTGCTGATTGTCGATACCGGCGGCTGGTACAAAGTCTGTTGCCCGACATCGCAGCTTGCAAAACCCGATGTGCTGGGCGGCATTTATCGCGTCCGCAGGAAAGATGCCAAACCCGTCACCGATCCGCTGGGACTGCAGATCGCCTGGAACACGGCTGATTCGAAGTCGCTCGCCGGATTGTTGTCGGACGATCGCCTGTTTGTTCAGCGACGAGCGACCGCGATGCTGCGAGCTCGCGGAACAGACGCCGTCGCCGCGTTGTCAGACATTGCATCCCAGCACGCATCCTCCGTCGTTCGTGGCCGTGCCGTCTGGGCATTGGCAGGGATCGACGCAGAAACGGCTCGTGATTCTGTCGCGGTGGCTTTGAAGGATCAGGATGTGACGGTACGACAGGCCGCAGCGCATGCAGCCGGGCTGTGGCGTGACAGGAAAGCACGCCCGCAATTGCTGCAGATTGCAGGCTCCGACGACGCCGGGCCGGCCCGCGCGGCAATGGAGGCCATCGGGCGAATTCGCGACCCAGGCAGTGTGGCTGCGATCCTGAAAATTGCAGACTCGCTCACATCCACCGGACATGACGTTTCCGGGGCTCCTGCGAAT
Organism: Candidatus Kuenenia sp.; assembly: GCA_043722015.1. Classification (GTDB taxonomy): domain Bacteria; phylum Planctomycetota; class Planctomycetia; order Planctomycetales; family Planctomycetaceae; genus SXXK01. Next base: position 4,715 of record JAYSPO010001794.1, read on the forward strand.
GCCGCAGCACGTATTCGAGAACACGCCTGCATTTACGCCATGATCGAAACAGCGGCCCCGGAACAAATTCGACCGGGACTCAAATCCACCTCGCCAAAGATCCAGCGTGCAGCATTGGTAGCCCTCGATCAGATGAAAGACGGCGGTCTGACTGCCGAGGATGTCCTGTCACGCATGAACGCGAAAGACCCGGCACTCCGTGCGACAGCGGTCTGGATCGTGCGACGTCATCCGGACTGGGGTATGTCACTCGCCGGATACTTTGACACGCGCCTCGCAAAGGTCGCCGCTCTGTCGACTGAAGACGTGGAACTCACGATCGATCTGCTGGCATCACTCGCTGAGTCATCAGAAATCCAGACATTGCTGCTGCGACATCTGGAAGGGCAGGGTGATCCAGCAATGGAATTGTGTCT
>JAYSPO010001795.1:0-2428 GCA_043722015.1 Candidatus Kuenenia sp.
CTATCGCCTGAAACCGATACACCGCCTGATCGTCACATCCGCAACTTACCGACAGTCATCCGGGCACAATGCAGTCGCCGCAAAGATTGATGCCGACAATCGGCTGTTGTGGCGCAAGACACCACTGCGGCTTGAAGCGGAAGAGATACGCGATGCGGTGCTGGTCGCCACCGGTCAGTTGAATTCTGCGATTGGTGGTGTGGGATATCGCGATGTAAGACACTTTGAATTCAAGGGCAGCAATTTCTACGAATCCGTCAATGAGACCGGACCTGAAGCCCTCCGTCGCACGATCTATCGATTTTCGCCGCGCGGAGGTCGCAATCCGTTTCTGGATACTTTTGATTGTCCCGATCCGTCGGTCACAACTCCTAAACGAGCCGCCACGACGACGCCGCTGCAGGCGTTGGCTCTGATGAACAACGCTCTGGTTTTTACAATGGCAGATGATTTTGCTGATCGTATGCAGCGGCAAGGCGGTGAGACAACGGCGGCACAGGTCAAATTGGTCTATCTCGTGGCGTATGGCCGTGAAGCGGATGAACAGGAGGTTCAACTGGCAAATCACTTTGTGGACACGCACGGGTTGCCGTCGTTTTGTCGCGTTATCCTGAACAGCAATGAGTTCCTGTACGTGCAGTAACGTGACGACGTCATTCGTTCTTCAGACCAAACTGACCTATACTCCGTGCGGTTATGAGTGAGACAACCGGCGAGCGGCATGCGTCAGCTTGCCGGTACAAAGCAAAGTACCGGAGGGCTAACGCCACTCCGCTCGCCGGACTCATTTCTGGCCGCGCGGCGTATATTGTTCTCCCTCAATCAGGTGACAAATGCCGAATCAATTGCAATCGCGTCGTTCTGCCATCAGTTTTTCCACTGCCTCACTCACCGGAACGGCCCTGGCATCGTTGTTGGTGAGTGGTCGGGACAGCCGTGCGGATGCAGTGCCTGGTGAGGCACACGGTTTGCCGCATCACGATCCAAAAGCCAAACGTGTCATTCACTTGTGCCTGTGCGGTGGCGTCAGTCATATCGATTCATTTGACTACAAACCGGAACTCGCAGCATTTCACGGCAAGTCACTGCAAGCCGACGAACGGCCTGCGACATTCTTCAATCAGATCGGCTTGATTCGAAAGAACGACTGGGAATTTAAGCAGCGCGGCGAAAGTGGTCTCTGGGTCTCGGATCTGTTTCCTCATCTCGCTGAAGTCGCTGATGAGTTGACGGTGATTCGATCGATGGTGGCGGAATCCGCAAATCACACGCCGGCCACATTCGAAGAAAATTCCGGTTTTCGCCTCAATGGATTTCCCGTGATGGGATCGTGGATTTCGTATGGTCTGGGCTGCGAAACTGACGAGCTGCCGTCATACGTCGTGCTGCCCGATGCACGAGGCTTGCCCGCTGGCGGCACGATCAACTGGTCGAACGGTTTTTTGCCCGCTCAGCATCAGGGCGTCGCATTTCAGACGAAAGGCCCGGCCATCCACGACTTGTTTCCAGCACGCGAACTTTCCGAGACACATGAACTCGCCAGTCGCGATTTGCTGACCCGGATCAACCGCGCGCACCTTGAAACGGTGGGCACTGAAGACGCACTGCTGGCCCGCATACGCAGTTATGAACTGGCTGCAAAAATGCAACTGGCAGTACCGATGGTCACGGAACTGAATCAGGAAACCGCCGCGACGCGCGCGATGTACGGACTGGACAACGAAGCCACCGCCGACTTCGGCAGCCGTTGTCTGCTCACACGTCGCCTGCTCGAAAAAGGCGTGAGGTTTGTGCAACTGTTCTCAGGCGGTTCGTTCGGATCGCCACGGATCAATTGGGATGGTCACGAAGATGTCAAGGAAAATCACACCCGCGAATCCGCTCGACTGGATCAACCGGTTGCGGCCCTGTTGCGAGACCTGCGTCAACGCGGCATGCTCGACGATACATTGGTGCTGTGTACCTCGGAATTCGGACGCACCCCGTTCACGCAGTCTGCGCTTGATCAGATCGGGGCCGGACGTGATCACAATATGTACGGCTTTTCCATCTGGATGGCAGGTGCCGGTTTGAAGCACGGTTTGGCGTATGGAGCAACCGACGAGATCGGCTGGAAGGCTGTCGAGAAACCCGTCCATTGGTACGACTACCACGCGACAGTTCTGCACCTCCTGGGAATTGACCACGAACGACTGACTTATTACCACAACGGCATCCAACGCCGACTCACCAATGTCCATGGCGAAGTGGTGCATGATATTCTCACGTAATCCCGACTCAGACATGTTGGACATTCCTGTCCGACAAGCCCTCCCCGGACTTCGTCAGAAGGCCCTAAACAAGCGACGTTTGGAGTGCGGTGACTCGTCACCGCTTTCTTTTTCAGGTAATTTGGCTCTGGGAACGACGTTCGTTTGCTCTGCCGATT
>JAYSPO010001796.1:0-4867 GCA_043722015.1 Candidatus Kuenenia sp.
GGAGCACGTCGCGGTCGCCAGTCACATCAATCATTGCTGGCGCCGGCTCAGTTTCATGGAAATTTCTTTGGGACGAGTGGGGCAGTCACCGTCGGTAACGACAATGGCGTCGCGGGGCTCTCTGCGGACATTCCTGCTGCGGGTGGCAATTCACGCTTCAGTATTGCCGACAATAATAAGGGCCTGCCGCAGAACCGCGTGTTCACTGACTATCGCCATTTCAACAACGCAATTGGGACAGACACATCCGTACCTGGGATGCCCACTCTTCTGCGTCGTCAGAACTTTGACAGTTTCCTGTTTGGTGTTGAAAAAACGTTGGATGAGCACGAACTCGTCTCTGTGGAGATTCGCATCCCGTTCTCAGGCAACGCGGACATCAATCAGCCCGGCTACGTCGTATCCGGAGGTAATTTCGGCAACATCCCGGTCACGTGGAAACAAGCCATCCTGCTGGAGGATTCCTACAGCGTGGTTGTTGGCTCAACCGTCATTACGCCGACGGGCGGAGATGTCACGGGGCAGATTTTCGGAAGTCCTTTCAGCGTCAACAACGAAGCCTGGCATCTTGCACCGTTCATAGGCGGGATGCTGACTCCGCAGCTGGATGGTACAGATGAGAGTTTTGATTCCGTGTTACCGGGAATGACAAATCTAATGAGCCGTACGACTTTTCAGTACTTTGGTTCGGTCGATTTCGCGTTGAACGATCAGGGAATTGTGGTTCCGGGGGCGCTGCCAGGCGGCTTTCGTGAACCCACGTTGATGTTTCTGAGTTCCGCTGTCGTGCTCAATCTTTTCAACCAGCCGACCGCAAAGAATTTGACCCGGCTCGACGGCAGCGTAGAACTCCATTACTCGAAGAACATTGGCGGAGGCAGTCCGTTCGCGGCTCCGAGGCAGGGCCCTGGAACACTGGTGTTTTCCCAGAACAGAATCACTGAAGTGCTGAATCTGACGGCAGGTATTTCTGCCGAAATTCGTCGAAATACGCGCATCCAGGTGGCCGCTGCCGCGCCGCTGGCGTCAAGTAATGCGTTGAATCACCGTGCGTTTGATGGCGAGTTGATCGTGAGCATCAACCGGTTCTTCTGAGACGCAGGGGAACACAAGTCCTGCCGACAAAGTGTCAAAACGCGAAACTCGGGTTTGCGCTGTTTCGCGACACGCGCCCGGTATTGGTCCGGGCTCCGCTGTGCGCAATCCCGGCGAGTGTTTTGTCACGCATTCATTGATGGGTTGTGTGCCACTGGCTCTGCCAGTGCTCCCCATTTTTGCAGGAAGCACTGGCAGAGCCAGTGGCACACATCAATACACGACTGACAGAGCACCAGGTCAAGGCTGTGCGTTCGACGGCGGCGGCTCGAGTATCTGGCGAATGATCGTTTCGCATTGCACGAATGCATCGCTTTCATGGCCTAGCTGACGGCGCGACTCGATGGCGTCGAGACACTCGCGAGCTTTGGCATCTCGTTTCGATGTTTCAAACTGGAGGTGTGCGACAACCGCTGAGTACGCCAGCATCTGGATTTTTGCTTCATGAAAGTCATTCGGTGTGACGGGCAACGCATCCGGAGGCGGTTGATAAAGGTGCTGTCGCGCGATCTGCACCTCGCTGAGATAGTCTTTGCGAACGTCATCCGGTGCGGAATCCGTTCCAGCCGTCGCACCTTGCAGTGGAGTGAGAATTCGCAGCGTCGTGGCAAGACGCACGGCTGTCAGAAACTCAGAGTCGTTGATGTTGGCACCTTTTCCGGCGATCTCAGGTTCGGCGGGCAGGTGTTCAAATGCACGGCTGAGTTGTTCTATGGCGGCGGCATTCAATCGGGCAGGAGTGAATAATTCGGCATTCGCTTCGATGGCAAGATCCAGATCGGTGACAATGCGTTCGAGCGCTCGTTCGAGAGCGATTCGTGCCACTGTAAGTCGGGTGTACATATCTTTCGGAATCATGGCCATCACGATGTCAGCGTCTCGTTCGGCCTCGTCTATGGCGGTGAATTCCGCATCTGTCTTCGGTTCTGCCATGACATACTTTGACAACTGGCATTCTGCATACTGACGCCGGGCATCAACGTCCCATGGGTGAGTCCTGAGATAGTCTGAAAGCGCTGTAGCGGCATCGTGCAGAGCAGCAACGGCGTCCGGAGAACGCTCCTTAACCTGAGACAGCAACGCCGCAAGGTTGGCCTTGCCGACCATGATGTCTCGATCCAATGCGTCTTTCTCTCCTTGGTCGTCGTTCAGTGTCGGCGGCAGGGCGGCGGCGAGTGCTCGCTTTTGCTCCGCCGTCTGGAACAACCGGAGCGCTTCGTCCACAGTTTCAGGAGTCGCCTTGACGTGCCCTTGGATGATCGGTGCGGCCAGTCGATTTGCCTTGTTCATGAAAACGTTGGCGAGCAGTCGGAGTGATTTTGGTTTTCTGGGATCATCATGGCCGAGTCGTTCGGCGACTCCTTCGCGAAGTGACAGCGCCTCTTCCAGCCAAAGCGTGACATCCTCATGCTGCGGACTGACCTCTTCCATAGCAACGAGGGTCGTGGCGAGATCCGCTCGGGAATCCAGATCAGTCGGATCATCCTGCGACAGCCCTCGCTGAATCGATTCCGCCAATCGAAACTCAGCGAATGCGGCTGCTGACTGTTCCGCCGCCTGAAGACTGCGTCCATTGACAAAATGCAGAGTGGCAATCGCCAGCTGGTTGCTCTTGTCACGGGATGAGACAGGCGCATACGTCAGTTCTTCCAGTCGGTCGCGGCCTTCCTTCATCAAACGCACGCGGAGATCATTGAACGCAGGCTGTCGGAATGCATCGTTCTGGTCAATCTGCAGATAGAACTGATTGACAGCCCCCAAGGCCAGGAGAGCCTGGTGCTGCGCATCAAACATGAACTTCACAGAGACCAGAAAACCGACCAGCAGTGCCATCACCAGCAACCCGGCGAGACTGGCAGTCTTCGGGTAACGTCTACAGATCCGCCAGAATTGTCCCAGCGGGCCAACGCGGCGCGCGGACACCGGTCGGCCTTCGAGGAAAGCCGTCAGGTCATCCGTGAGGTCCGCCGTCGAGGCATATCGCTGTTCAGGCTTCTTTGCCAGACACTTCAGACAGACATTCTGGATGTCCTTTGAGATCGAACGGTCGCGGCGCTGCGGTGGAAGTGGGTCGAAATTTTCAACCTTGTCGCTGAAGCTCGTGATATCTCCCTTATAAGCAATCGGGACTTCGCCGGCGAGGAGTTCATACAACATGCTGCCCAGCGAATAGATATCGGCCGACACGGTCACGCTGGCTGCATCACGAAACTGCTCGGGCGCCATGTAGCTCATGGTTCCCATGGCCGTGTCGTCCTGCGTGAGCGCGGTGTCGGAATCAACCAGCTTCGCCAGGCCGAAGTCGGTGACCATCGGGATCTTTCCATCCTTCATCAGGATGTTTTCCGGCTTCAGGTCGCGGTGAATGACGCCTCGACGGTGAGCGTGATCGATGGCACTGGCAATATCCCGCATCAATTCCACTGCCCGTGGCACAGGCACTGTCGCGTCGCCCTTGATGAGATCCCGCAGGTTGCCACCTTCAATCAGATCCATTTCGTAATACAGCTGGCCCGCCGTATTATGAATGCTGTGGATCTGGACGATGTTCGGGTGCATCAGCCGCGCAGCGGCCTGCGCTTCGACCAGAAACCGCTGTTGATAAAGCTGTTGCCGTTCCGGATTGCCGACCACTTTGCTCTGCTGAATCAGCTTCACCGCGACGGTCCGCCCCAACTCACGATTCAGAGCCTTCCAGACGACTCCCATCCCACCACTTGCAATGGGTTCGATCAGATCAAATTGCTCGATACCTGTCGTGTCACTGGTACTGTTTAAACGCTGATCGTCAACCTGGAATCCACGAATCACGGCTTCCTGCTTCGCCAGGTCCGCAACCAGGAGCGGGCATGTCCGCAGGATCGGAAATCGTCGCACATACTGGTCGGTTGTTGGAAGATCATGCGTGCCGTGAGCGGAAGCGACCGCCGCTGTATCGACGCTGGCGCGCGACGCAGTTTCGTCTGCCCAGGCATGCTGCAGTTCAACATACAGCAACTGAAGCAACAGCATCACGTGCTCGATCGACAGATCGAGCGCGTCTGATTTGATGCCATGATCTGCGAGATACCGCGCGATGTCGGCATCCGCACCGCGATGGAGTGTGGCTGCGAAACTGTCGGCGATCTCCCGAAATTCCTCTGAAAGACTCTTCCTGTTCTGATCGGGGACAAATCGCAGCGACTGCGGCGATGTGGCGACCATGCCTTCGGTCGCGTCGCTTCTGACAGGTGCCAGCGTCTCCAGAAACGACGGATTGTACTCACTGACCGCCGTGCGACACGCCTGGCAACCGTCCACATGGCGTGAAACTTCCGCGCCGCTGTCACCCGGAAGTTGACCGGCTGCAAATGCGTCGAGCGTCGATTTGTCGGGACAGCATTGCAAATTCACGCAGGAGCCCTCATTTCAGAACTGATGTATTCCCCTAATCTTACAATGTTCGATCCATTCGATAAAACTCTACAGTCGCCATGAAAAAACCTGATTCGCAACTTAAGGGTCTCCAGACGAGCCCGGGAAGTGCCGACGCCCGGCGTCTGGTGTTCTGTCACTTTTGCCTTGATGGACCGGGTGGCCTGGGCTGGACTGAGCGAAGCCAAGGAAGCCCCGGGGTTTCGGGCGAGCGCCCTCCCACCCCGGCCACCCACGAATCCACCAGTGACAGAGCACTAGGCCCTAAACAAGCGACGTTTGGAGTGCGGTGACTCGTCACCGCTTTCTTTTTCAGGTAATTTGGCTCTGGGAACGACGTTCGTTTGCTCTGCCGATT